>CALXXO010000052.1 GCA_944392705.1 uncultured Spirochaetaceae bacterium | reverse complement strand
AAAATGCCTAAGATGAAAACAAGAAAGTCAGCGTCCAAGCGCTACAAGGTGACGGGATCTGGCAAGGTGGCTTACAAGAAGATGGGCCTCCGCCATATTCTCACAAAGAAGAGCTCCAAGAGGAAGATGCACCTGAGACACAGTGGAATTCTTTCCCCAGTCGAAGAGAAGAGAGCAAAGTCAATGCTCCCTTATGCTAACTAAGGAGTGTGTGAGAAATGCCAAGAGCAGTAGACGGAACCAGACGTTCGGACAGAAGAAAGAAGATTCTCAATCAGGCTAAAGGCTATTGGGGAAGAAGAAGCACCAACCACCGCATTGCAAAGGATGCTGTAGCAAGAGCAGGCCAGTATGCATATCGCGGAAGGAAGGAGAAGAAGAGAGATTTCAGAAAGCTCTGGATCGCAAGAATCTCAGCAGCTGTACAGGCAGAGGGTCTGAACTATTCACAGTTCATGCATGGCCTTAAGCTTATGAACAACACTCTCAACAGAAAGGCTCTTTCCAACATGGCTATCGAGGATAAGGCTGCATTTGCAGCACTCGTAAGTGAGGTAAAGAAGGCACTCGCCTAAGAGGAGGTTATATGACCACGATTGAGAGCAGCAGACTATTGCTAATGAGAGTACAGAAGGCTGTTGGATTGATAAAACACCTTCGCGACGAGAACAAGGAACTCCAGACGAGGTTCATGCTAGTCGAGAACCACAATAAGGAGCTTCAGGATCTTTACGATAAGCTCAGCACAGACCAGGCTGCAATCGATCAGGCCATTGCTTCAGCTCTCGAAGAGCTCGATACATCCCTCGGCGATCTCGAAGGATTCGAGGACTTCGGTACACTCGATTCTGAAGAGCTCTCCGAAGCTGAGGATTTCTCCGCTGGACTCGATACCGAGGATATGGATATCGAGACATTCGACGACGAGGATCTCTGAGATATCTTTTTTCAGAAAGCGAGGAGGCAGCAATGCCTCCTTTTTCTTTCACGACCTCTTCCAGATTTCCCTGCGATAACCGAAGAAAAATGAAACCGCCCAGTTAAGAAGCCAACCGACTGGTACGACATACCAGACCACAGCTACACCGAAAACAGGAGCTAGGACAAAAGAGAATATTACCCTGAAAGAAAGGTTAACAAGATTTGCGATAGTAAATACAACAACATCTCCGCTTCCTCGCAGAAGTCCATCAGTTGCCATTTTGAATCCAATCAGTGAGAAGAACCATCCCATGAACTGGAGATAACCTATTCCTGTGGCATACGCTTCTGCAGTCCCCTCCGCACCAAGGAAGAGTGCTATGAGATTACTGGAAAACAGCTCAAGCACAAGGCAGAGTATGATTCCGAAGAAAAGAACCATTGAATATGATATATAGTACCCCTTCACTACCCTTTCTTCTTTCTCCGCACCAAGATTCTGCGCGGTATATGAACTCATCGCATTGCCTATAGCAGACATAGGGACTGTCGCGATATTCTCAATCCTCATTCCAGCAGAGTATCCGGCAAGGACCTGTGAACCGAAACTGTTGACTACGCTCTGGACAAGCATCATGCCGATGGATACCGTTGATTGCTGCAGAATTGAAGGAATAGCAACTCTCACCATGCTTTTGAGTACTGTGAAATCAAAGAGCTTTCCAGCCCTTCCTTCCATTCCGTCTATTGTCCTGAGAAGAACAAAGAATGATATGAAAGCAGAAAGTGCCTGTGATATCAATGTTGCCCAGGCAGCTCCGGCTATCCCCCAGGGAATCACTGCAACCATAAGAAGATCGAGAACAACATTCAGCAATGATGAGAAGATCAAAAGATACAATGGAATCCTCGATTTCCCCAGTGAATTAAATACAGAGGAAAGGATGTTATACATGAAAAGGAATGGAAGGCCAAGGAAATATATCCTCAGATACAATGTGGCATCGCTGAGGATGTTTTCGGGAGTATTCAGGGCAATCATTATCCACTCAGACAGTCCATAACCAAAGACTGCAAGAAGTATGGACAAGACGAGGAATGACAAAAGAGATGTGTTGATGCCCAGCTTCATATCGCTGTATCGCCTTGCACCAAATGCACGGCTTATCAGAACAGAAGCACCAACCCCTCCGCCTATGGCTACTGAGATGAATACCGAAGTAAGCGAATAGGACGCACCTACTGCAGCGAGCGCATTCTCACCGACAAACCTTCCGACTATCACAGAATCAGTCATTGTATAGAACTGCTGGAAGAGATTCCCAAGCATCATTGGAAAAGCGAAAATGAAAAGGGCCTTGAATGGTTTGTAATGAATCAGATATTCGTTGTCACGCATAAATAAAAGTCCACAGGATTATCTAACAGAAGGCATTGATACGGTCAACCAGGTTGATTGAAACCAATGCAATGTGTATCTTCGGATTGTGAGCAAAATACTAAGGCAGCTTTATCTTATACCAGTGTACCTTTACAAAGGCCTTATAAGTCCTTTTGTTGGTCCATGCTGCCGTTATACCCCATCATGTTCCATCTACATGATGCAGGCAGTAATGAAGTTCGGGATAATCAAAGGAACGATAATGGGAGGAGCAAGGCTTCTGCGGTGCAGGAAGAGCTTCCTTGGCGGCCCAGACCCAGTACCTGATGAATGGTCCTGGGAAAAGATAAAGACTGACTGGAAGGCTTACAAGATAAGAACAAAGAAGTAGAATCAGTCGCAGATTGAATGGACAAATGAGAACAGAACCTGCATTGCCTGCTCATTATATCCGCCTTCAGGGATAATAAGGTCAGCATACTCTTTCATAGGTTCGATGAAATTGAAATGACCTGGACGGACAACCTGGGTATACTGCTCTATCACGCTCTCCAGAGTCCTTCCCCTCTCCGCGATATCACGCTGCAGACGGCGTATGAATCTGATATCAGCAGGAGTGTCAACATAGAGCTTTAAATCAAGGAGATCGCGTATGCGTTCATCGTAGAAAATCATGAGGCCATCTATGATGATAAGCTTCTTTGGCTCTACCTTGATGAACTCATCCTTGCGCCTATGATGGACAAAATCATACTGCGGCATCATGCAGGACCTACCCTGCTTGAGATCTGAAAGATTCTCAAGCATCAGGTCCATATCGAAAGCATCTGGATGATCGAAGTTATAAGATGTGATGTTATCATTATTGATGAATGGAGCACTCTTGTAGTAATTGTCCTGAGAGACAAGCACAGACTCAGAATGGGCTTCCTTTATTCTGCGGACAACAGTACTCTTTCCAGATCCGGAACCTCCGGTGATACCAATCAGCTTAACATCCATCATTCATCCTCATCAGTCTTGAGAACAGCAAGGAAAGCGCTCTGAGGGATTTCGACATTGCCGACCATCTTCATGCGCTTCTTTCCCTCCTTCTGCTTCTCGAGAAGCTTCCTCTTTCTGGAGATATCGCCACCATAACACTTGGCAGTAACATCCTTTCTATATGCAGAGACAGTCTCCCTTGAGATGATCTGTCCACCGATAGCCGCCTGGATAGCAATCTTGAACTGCTGTCTGGGAATCTCCTTCTTAAGCCGTTCGCAGACAACTCTTCCTCTGGATTGTGCATTGCCCTTGAATACAAGCTGTGAAAGCGCATCCACGCTATCGCCATTTACAAGTATATCAAGGCGAACAAGCTCTGTCGGCTTATATCCAATCACCGAATAATCGAATGAAGCATATCCTCTCGATATCGACTTCAGACGATCATAGAAATCGAATAGAACCTCAGCAAGCGGCATTTCATAAATCAGCTCAACACGCTTCTCGTCAAGATAGTTCATGCCCGTCTGGACACCTCTCTTCTCAAGGCATAGCGTGATTATAGGCCCAACATACTGAGTCGGCGTGATGATATCCGCTGAGATATATGGCTCCTCTGCGAAATCGATACGTGTGACATCTGGGTATTCAAGAGGGTTATCAATCTCGACAGTCTCCCCATTCTTCATATGCACAATATAACGCACAGAGGGCGAAGTGAAGACTATGGAAAGGTCGAACTCTCTCTCGATACGCTCCTGGACAACCTCCAAATGGAGCATTCCAAGAAAACCGCATCTGAATCCGAAGCCGAGGGCTGCAGAGCTGTCCTTCTCATAGACAAGCGATGCATCGTTCAGTTTAAGACGCTCTATTGCTTCCTGGAGTTCCTCGTAATCATTGCTGTCCACTGGGTAGATTGAGGAGAATACAACAGGCTTCACTTCCTTGAAGCCCGACATAGGCTCATCGGCAGGATTGGAACACAGCGTGACGGTATCACCGACACGGATATCTGAAATGGTCTTTATTCCTGCAATGAAATACCCAACATCCCCCGCGGAAAGCTCTGGACGGGAGATGAGCTGCAGCTGGAATATTCCGGTATCCTCCGTTTTGTACTCCGCACCTGAATGCATGAAACGAATCATATCACCAGGATGCAGGACACCGGAGAATAAGCGGCAATGGACAATGACTCCCCTATACGGATCATAGTGGGAATCAAAGATAAGCGCCTTTAAAGGATCTTCAGGCGTACCATCAGGAGGTGGAATCAGATTGACGATTGCTTCATAAAGCGTATCAACCCCTTCCCCTGTCTTCGCCGAGACAAAGCACGTGGAATCGGGGTCAAGACCAAGGTCATGGTCAATCTGGTGCAGACATGATGGGATATCAGCAGAGGGCAGGTCAATCTTGTTTATCACAGGGATAATCTCAAGGTTATGCTCCATTGCGAGATATAGATTCGCCAGTGTCTGAGCTTCGACTCCCTGGGATGCATCGATGAGAAGGAGCGCCCCTTCACACGATGAGATTGCCCTTGAAACTTCGTAAGTGAAGTCAACATGGCCCGGAGTATCTACGAGATTAAGCTCATACTCCTCCCCATCCTTCGCGATATAAGGGATTGTGACGGCCTGGCTTTTTATCGTTATGCCACGCTCCCTCTCGATATCCATATTGTCAAGAATCTGTGCCTGCTGAGGACCACGGGATGTGACAAGGCGGGCTCGCTCGATGA
Organism: uncultured Spirochaetaceae bacterium; assembly: GCA_944392705.1. Taxonomy (GTDB): domain Bacteria; phylum Spirochaetota; class Spirochaetia; order Sphaerochaetales; family Sphaerochaetaceae; genus Ornithospirochaeta. Next base: position 7,630 of record CALXXO010000052.1, on the reverse strand, counting down.
AGCGGTCCGCCAATGTTGATTTCCCATGATCGATATGGGCTATGATACAGAAATTCCTCTTGTGTCTAGTATCCATCATACAAGATCCGTTACGTGTTCAATCGGTGGAAAACCAAACATCTCCCTGATTTCCTTATCATCGAGAGTCTCCTTCTCCACAAGTGCATTTGTCAGCATATCGAGCTGATCGCGATGCTCGGTGAGAATGCTTCTTGTCTCATCCATGCACTTATCGAGAATCTTATGGATTTCCTGGTCTATTCTGCGTGCAGTCTCTTCTGAATAATCCTTATGCTGGGCAATCTCACGGCCGAGGAACAATGGTTCATCATCATTTGCAAGGGAAATGAAACCAAGATCGGACATACCCCATTCCGTAACCATGCGTCTAGCCATCTCTGTCGCCTGCTTGATATCATTCGAAGTACCTGTAGTTGTCTCCCCATAAATGATATCCTCTGCGACATAACCTCCCATGCATATCTTTATCCTGTCTTCGAGGTATGACTTGTTCTTCGTATAGGAATCTTTCTCCGGAAGGCTCATCGTAAGGCCGAGTGCCCTTCCATGTGGAATGATTGTCACCTTATGGAGAGGATCAACGGATTTAAGATAGTAATGCAGAAGAGTATGTCCAGCTTCATGGTAAGCTGTAGCTTTTTTCTCATCGTCAGTCATGTAGACAGATTCCCTTGCAACTCCAAGGAGAATCTTGTCCCTGGCCTTCTCGAAATCATCCATGTTGACTGTAGTGCGATTAGCTCTCGCAGCAAAAAGCGCCGCTTCGTTCACGAGGTTAGCAAGATCGGCTCCAGATGAACCAGGAGTTGCACGAGCAACTCTCTGAAGATCCACATCGGCATCGGTCTGCACTTTCCTTGCATGGATTCTGAGGATATCGAGTCTTTCCTGAACATCAGGAAGCGATACCACGACCTGCCTGTCAAAACGGCCCGGGCGAAGAAGAGCCGGATCGAGTACATCAGGTCTGTTTGTAGCTGCCATTACAATTACACCAGGATCAGAGGAGAAACCATCCATCTCGACAAGCATCTGATTCAATGTCTGTTCTCTCTCATCATGTCCACCACCGAGTCCAGATCCTCTGGAACGTCCAACGGCATCGAGCTCATCTATGAATATGATGCATGGAGCATTCTTCCTTGCTTCGGCAAAGAGATCCCTTACCCTTGCAGCTCCCATCCCCACGAACATCTCAACGAAATCAGATCCGGATGTATGCAGGAATGACACTCCAGCTTCACCCGCTACAGCCCTTGCAAGAAGAGTCTTACCTGTTCCCGGAGGTCCCACAAGAAGCACGCCGCGAGGAATCCTGGCTCCGATTTTCACGAATCTGTCTGGATGGCGAAGGAAATCAACAACTTCCTGGAGCTCATTCTTCGCTTCTTTCTGCCCTGCAACATCTGCAAATGTGACTTTCTTGTCGTTCTTGCCGTACATCTGGGCATGGCTTTTGCCGAAATTTGACATCATCCTGTTTCCACCAGCAGCACCGGTCTGACGCATGATCATGACAATCATGACAATGAAAATCACCCATGGTAGAAGCTGTATGATGATATACCAGAATGGTGTCGGCTGGACCGCACCTGTAACATCAATATTGTTATCTTTAAGCGTCTGAAGAAGCTCAGAATCATAATAAGGGATTCTGCAGGTCCCTTCAGCACCATTGATTAGCCTGTAATTAACTACATTCTGTTCAACTATGGTGACGCTATCAACGCTATTGCTATCTACATATGAGAGGAATGTCGAATAGGACGTCTCAGTTCTCTGGACGCTCGCGGCATCTCCCATGAAGACATAAGCGAATGAAATGATAAGCAAAATCAGGGCAAAGAGCGCTATGCGGTTACGCCTGACGCTTCCTTTTCCATCATGCTTTCCACCATTATTATCACTACCCCAGTATCTGTACTGATCGTATATGTTCTTCTTAGGCTTGTCCCCGCTTCTAGCTTCATCCCGGGACTTACCTCCCTTATCTTCGGGCTCATTGGAATGCGGTGCCTCTTGTGGCTTTTCCTCATTCTCTTTGTTGTCTTTTTCGTCCATAGGGTTCATCTTCCTGAATATAACTTTATTCTATTTCAATAGCAAGGGCAGTTCCACTCTGCTCTGGGGAGAGGAAACGCCTTGATAATCGATCTCTTCCTCCGAAGAACCTCGAGAACATTGCAACGATGCCTTTTCTGTCCTCCATGATGATGGACAAGGGGATACGCATATCCTTCTCAAGCTCTGAAACCTTCCGCTTACCGCCCTTGAGATCAATCCAGTCACCTTCCCTAGAAGTACGGATAACGACAGGAGGGCATAAAAGCTCCTCATCGATACGGAGCGTAAGATTATCCGGCCGTGCATGATGCAGCAATACCTTCCCAATCCTCACATCCTCGCCTTTTTTGTACTCAGCTGCAAAATCCGGAATGAATGGATAGACCTTTATTTTCTCTTGGGAAAAGAAAAACCAAGCTTCCGGGCCTTCATAGCGCCCTTTGCCAGCCTTTGCTTTCTCAAATATTGTATCCAGAAAGCTCCTTGGAATCCTGTCATCAAAGCCAAAGCGATGGAGGATGGAGAAGATAACCTCATCCCGCTGGAACTGGAAAGCAGATAGGAACTCTGAACGCTTGATAGTAAAAAAAGAAGAACAGTCACACTTCAATGGTGAAAAGCGTCTACGGAAAGCAGCAGTGTTATCGGCAATCCTTGCTATAGTATTTCGCTCTTCCTCTGTAATATATGGCAAGAGGGAGTGTCTGATACTATTCCGGCGATACAAAATGTCGCTATTAGTGGAATCCTCCGACCACTCCAGCCCCGAGCTTCTGAGGAATTCCAGTATGGTCTTCTTGTCAACCGAGAGAAGCGGGCGATATAGTAGCCCGTCCTCTCTCAGAACTCCCTGATACGACCAGAAAGGGGATGAGGAAAGAATCCGCATCAGCACGGTCTCCACCTGATCTTCCCTGTGATGCGCGGTGAGGATGTGATCATATCCGCGATCTCTCGCAATGCGGTTGAGAATGGAATATCTAACTTCCCTTGCAGCAGCTTCAAGCCCTATCCGCTTCTCTGCTGCTATTCTGCCAATCAATCCTCTGGGCACTGTCTCGATTTCAAACGGTATACCAAGCAGCTCAGCATTGCGCCTGTTGAGTTCAATCTCCTTATTGAGTTCTTCGTCGGGACGAAGCGAATGATTAACATAGACAGCAAGGCTTCTATCGGGAGCAACTGCGGAAAGTACCGCTAAAAGGAAAAGGGAATCCGAACCACCGGAGAAAGCAAGCAGAAGCTTTCCTTCTGGGATTGGGATGTTATCAGGAATTCGCACGCTGAGCGACTCTCTCAAATGCTTCTCCTTCATACAGACTGATAATTGCATCCGCAGCCCTCTCCTCAGCTTCATCCACGAGCTTCCTGTCCTCATCATTGTAGCGCGAAAGAACATGGTCTATCACACTGACACCTTCTGAGGGCCGCCCTATTCCGATATAAACCCGGATGAAATCGCTACCGATAGCTGCAATCATTGATTTAAGACCGTTGTGTCCCGCGGATGATCCCCCGCGTTTTATCCTTATCTTTCCTGGCGGAAGATCCATCTGATCGACAATTACGATAACAGGCTCTCCAGTTCTTACAATATCTCCGGCGATCTTCCCGGAGGAATTCATGAAAGTCAGGGGCTCTACAAGCGTCAGGTCATCAAGAACAGCTTTTCTATAGAGACGCAAACAGCGCTTCCGGAGTTTCATCCCCTTCCGCGCTGCAAGCTTCTCGACTGTCTCGAAACCGGCGTTATGCCGCGTTCCGCTGTATTTCGCCCCGGGATTTCCCAGACCGAAGACAATCATTATTTTGTCTCTGTAGTTGCTGCATCAGCTGGTGCTGCAGTTGCATCTGCTTCTGTCTCAGCAACAGGAGCTGCTTCTTCCTTGACCATTCTGACAGTTGCGATTGTAGCTTCCGGATCCTCGTGAATCTTGATACCAGCTGGTACCTGAAGCTGATCGACACGGAATGCTTCATTGAGAGCAAGAGCAGATACATCTGCCTTGATAACCTCTGGAAGATCCTTTGGAAGACACTCAATCTCAAGTTCATGAATAACCTGATCGAGAACACCACCTTCGCGGCATCCTACTGGATTTCCATCGAGCTCAACACGTACATGAGTACGTACTGTATGACCTGCTGTTACCTCGAAGAAATCGATGTGGTGGATACAGCGGCGGAGGAGATCCTCCTGATATGATTTTACGAATACATTGTGTGCACTCTCTCCCTCTACATTGAGTGTGATGAGTGTTGATTCGCTGAAACCAGACTTCTTCATCTCAAACTCATGTGCATTGACAATCACATGGAGTGGCTGGGACTTTCCATAAACAACTGCAGGAATCTCTCCATTCCTCAGAAGCCTTCTTGATCCAGCTGAACCGAAATCAGCTGTTCTGAGCCTAGCGTTGAGCGCCTTCTTTTCATTGCTCATTTCTCTTCTCCTTATACTCTCATCGGTTAAACCGATTACCATAAAGTGCCGAAGCACGAAATGTAATGATACAAAAACCCTATATTTTCTTCAAGATATAAGCTGGGAAGGAAGGACTCGAACCTTCGAGTGCCGGGATCAAAACCCAGTGCCTTAACCGCTTGGCGACTTCCCAACAGCAACTGGAAGAAAACTAGCAGAAAGGGATTATCACTGCAAGCCGTCTGTGTTATAGCGTTCAAGAATAGCGCTCTGAAGCTTTTCCCTGAATGCAGTGTTAATAGGATGCGCTATATCTTTATATGTTCCATCGGAAGAAGCTTTCGATGGCATTGCGATGAAAAGTCCGTTCTGAGATTCGATTACCTTGATGTTATGGACTGCGAACTCATCATCAAATGCGACTGTGACATAAGCACGAAGCTTGTCATTTCCCTCTACCTTCCTGATTCTAATATCAGTAATCTCCATTTTCCCTCAATCCCCGGCATTATGCCTGTTTTATATGATATATGCCGAAACAATACCATATTTTTCCGGATTGTCAAACTTCGTGATGATTTCATCACGAAAGAGAACGAACCAGGCAGAACCAGATCCGGAGAGGGAAATATACGAATCAGAAGCAAACAATGGCTGTGGTATGACTTCATATATGTTCAATGGTGAAACCAACTCGAAATCATTTGGATGAGTCTCTCTCGTCGGGAATGAATCAGACAGAAATGGAAGATGTCGTTCCTTTCTCGGGACTGAATCAAGGCGTGTGTATGCGGAAGCTGTTGAAGTCGGAGAATCCGGGAAAAATAACAGCAGCCTTTTTCCTGTCGGGACATAGCACTCTTCAACAACCTCTCCCCTTCCTCTGACAAATGCCCCGCGATAAGGAGAAACAAAGAAGGGAACATCAGATCCGATTTCCGAAGCAGTTTCCAGAAGTTCAGAATAGCAAAGAGGATACCCCGTCATCTCATTGAGGAAGAGAAGAATCGAGGCGGCATCGGATGATCCGCCACCAAGACCGGTTCCGTGCGGAATCCTTTTATCAATTGACACATCCAGTTGAAAAACGATTCCCGTTCGCGCCGAGAAAACCCTTGCTGCCTTCTCCATCAGATCTTCCCCCGATGTGAGATAGCACGTATTGCCTTTTATTGAAACGGAGAGTGACGGAGAATCCGAAAGCTCTGCATCGATGATATCAAAAAGCGAGATACGGGCCATAATCGTCTCAATATCATGAAAACCATCTTCCCGCCTATTTCCGACAATCAGGCCAATATTTATCTTCGCAGGCGCTTCAAGTCTCATCGGCTACCCTCCTGAAGCAGGCCAGCGCTTCCCCACTATCCCAGAAAGCCATCGATGATCTGCTGCGCGGAGAGGGATGTGGGAAATATGCAACAGACTCAACACCGGCCGCTTTCAATTTCTTCTCCGCATAACGCCCCAATGCAATAGTACGTGGAACGCTGAGTATCGAAAGAAGCTCGGAAAGAGCTGATGAGCAGATTACATCAATAGCTTCCCTATCCTCTGCCGGAAGTTCATCGGGAGTCACATTCCTGCTGCCAGAGATGAAAGCGAGAGGACAGAAGCTGAAAACAGATGCCTTGGAAAAGAAATCTTCAGGCGTTCCATAATCCGCTGCCATCTTCCAGAATTTGCGTCCAGAGACTTCGTGGCGCTTCACATTCATCCCCTCAATCCGTTTTCCTGGAGGATTGACTTTTGGAGGGATTATATCGCAATGCAACCCCAGGTAGTTTCTAACAGCATCTATTTCACCGAAAGGAACCCCTGTCTGCATCATCCCATACGGTCCGGGATTCATTCCAAGGAACAGAACCTTCTGCCCATCCATCACGCTCATGTTCACAAACGCTTCGTAATTATCCCAGGCATATTCAAGCGGATTGCACACGAATCCATCGAATTTCCAGCTGACGCGCCCAAGCTCCGACGAGAGAGAGCGAGACAAAGACAATATACGCTTCGCTTTATCCATGCTCCCAGTGTAGTCAAAAGAAACTATTTTGCATATTCTGTAAGCATGGGTGGAATAAAGGGCATCATCCTGGACAAGGACGGCACACTCTTCAGATACGGAGATGTGTGGGGTCCTGTATTATCTGAAGCTATCGCAGAAGGCCTTATAAAAGCGAAGATGCCAGAAGAGAGAAAGAATGAATGCATTTCTGATTTCTGCAGGGTTGTTGGCGTTGATAGCGAAGGTAACACCTACCCTGATGGAGTCATATTCCGCCATGACAAGCTTTTCCTTGCTACAATCAGAATCCTCAGGATTACATTCCGTTACCATATGAACCCATGGAGAGTCTGGAAGTCGGTAAAAAGAATACTCAACCATGAAGGATTCGGAATAAAGGAACGTCTCGCGGAGATGGATTTCCCTGATGAGAGGGCAACAATAAAAGCACTCCACGACAAAGGATATATCCTAGGCATAGTCACTACAGATACAACAGAATCTACAGAAATCTTCCTGAACAAGATGGGCATAAAGGAATATATATCATTCCTTAGAACAAAGGATTCAGAGATTCACCAGAAACCGAATCCGGAAGCAATAAAGGAGTTCTGCAGGGAATATGGCTTAGACAGTTCGGAAGTCGCTGTCATCGGAGATACTGTTGTCGACATGGAATTCGGACGACAGGGCAAAGCTGGCTATACAATAGCGGTTCTTACAGGCTCTGGAGACAAGGAACGCCTTGCAGAGTGTGCCGATGCTGTATACCCCGCTCTTTCCGATATACAGAAAGACCCTATCTTGTTCCCCTGACATAGTTTGACATTTATCTTCATCCTCCCCAAAATGTATAGTAAAGATTGACTAGTAACTTTTTTCATCGAATTTCTTGCACATTGCAGGACTAAAAGGTAGGAATTTTGAAATGCACTCATGGGAAGAACTTGAGGAATATAGGAAAAAGCAGATTGTAAGGGGTGAATGGCCTACAATCCCCGAGCTGTTCGAAATAGCACTGGCACGCTTTCCAGGGCGTCCTTGCTTCACGGTTTTCGAACCGGACAGAAAGGACCTCACATACAAGGAAGCATATAAAAAGATAATGCAGG
>CALXXO010000051.1 GCA_944392705.1 uncultured Spirochaetaceae bacterium | reverse complement strand
ATATTTCAATACGAAGACATTGTAACCATGGGAGAACAGGGGAAATACCGCAGGGTCCTCTTCCCTTATGGAAAGCCTGGTGTAACCTCCACCTGGGCAGACAATCACAGCAGGACGTTTGCTGTACAAGCCACCTACATCCTCCATATTCTCATGGATATAGCCATAAAACGGTATTTTATTCTCGCCTATCAGATACTTTACTGTTTTCATTTCTGAATCATTGTACCTTATTATCGCACTTTCCGCATCGAGAACAGCCATTGCATATGATTCTCATTCCGCATTCGCCGCATTCCTCTCCGAAATATGGAGAGTGAAGGTCTGGGCCAAATAAGTCCGCATAGGGAAAGGACAAGCGGAACACAGGTCTTTTCCCTTCGTAGCTTAGCCCTGAACGGTACGCATATACAGATTGTTCCTTTTTATTCCTGAAATAGTGGGTCTTTCCATCCTTCACAAACACACTCCCCGTCTCTATGAACGCAAAAAGAGTATTGTTTGCCCTGCACTCCTCAGACAAGGATTTTACCCATTCCCAATTGAGAGGTCTTCTGCCATCGTAGTTCTCACCGCCAGCAATGACTTCCTCTATAAGCCCTGTTCCAAGATACTCAGCAAGGCTTACAGGGGCGATGAAAGGAGCAACCATCGCGCCCCTGTGCTTTGCTTTAACAGACAATAGCAGTGGAATTCTCTCTTCTGCCCTCTTCTGGTTCTCGCAGGTGACATTGAGAAAGACATTCTCCCAGCCATCACCCCAATTTTCCGGCAAGCACTTAGCTATTCTGTCTGCCCTCTTTGTAAGAAGATAGAAGATTACATCGGGGCGCTGCTGCATCACACGCCATGCTTCTGGACGCCATTCATCAGCTTCCTCAAGGAAGAAATCAGAGGTCATGCATACGCGGAGCATCTCACCGCTTTTAACAATGAAATCACCGGCCCTGTTCTTTGCCAGCGGATAGTAGAAATTCCCCGTCCTGTAAATCTGGGAACCATCCTGATCCCTTACCCTGTCCAGAAAGTACATATAGCAATTCTCACAGCCTTCGCTTATCTTCCTGCACCCATGCCAGGGATTCCAAATGTCGTGCATCTCAGTCCTTCAGTGCTATCTCGAATGTCATCCTGTCCTTTGTCAGGACAACGTCAGGGAACACTTCTTTGGCATCGCGCTCCAGAATTCTGAGCTCCCTATCGGAGTATCGGGGAGAATAATGCTGCAGACAGAGTTTGCGGCTATTGCTGTCCCTTGCAACAAGCCCTGCTTCATAGCTTGTCATATGCTTTTTCTCCCTTGCAGTATCGGCAAGAGCTTTCTCGAACATACCCTCACAGAAGAGTATGTCGGAGTCGTGAACATAATCGGCAAGGTTCTCGAAATACATAGTGTCTGTGACATAGCTGATCTTCCGGCCTTCCCTGGACTGCCCCATAACCATATCACTTGTTATTACCCTTCCATCCTCAAGCGTAACTGGGGTGCCATGCTGAAGCGTTCCCCACAATTTACCTTTCGGGATGCCAAGCTCAATTGCTTTCTCTGGGTAGAACTCTCCCTTCCGTTTCTCCTCGACAAGCGTATAGCCATAACATGGCTTGGTATGAATCAATGGAAAAGCCTGAATGGAGAACTCCTCACCTCTGAATACAACACCCGTCTCAACAGGTATGAAGATAATCTCATAGTTTATGTACATATCGAGGATGCGGCGCGATGACTCAACATAATCTTTGAGTTTCTGCGGCCCGATTATATACAGAGGATCGGTTCTGTCTACCTGCGATGAGAGCATCAGGATACCGGGCAGTCCTGTTACATGATCTGCGTGCATATGAGAGATGAAGATAGCTGAAATCTTCTTCCATTTCAGATTCAGCATCTTCATGGATACCTGAGTACCTTCCCCTGAATCGAACAGGAAAAGATCCCCATCGCGGCGAACAAGGACAGATGTGAGAAATCGCCCGGGAAGCGGCATCATTCCGCTTGTGCCAAGCTGGAAAGCTTCAAGATTCACAAAGCTACTATAACTGATTAAGCCGAAGTCAGAAAAGGGCTATACCCTTCCTCTTTCTCAGAGAGAATGCAATCGACAGTGCAGAGACAATGATTTCCAGTACAGCCATAAAGGCAAGGCTCAGCCATGGAACTGTCACATCAAACGATCTTACATAGTACTCCAGCAGCTCTGGTTCATACTTGGATACAATGGAAAGAACCGATGGAGAGAGCAGTGCAATAATAACTCCTGCAAGTATTCCCGCTACAGCAGAAAAAGCAACTGCAGTGAGCGTCATTCTGAAATATATTCCCTTTATGCTCGACCTCTGAAGCCCGAGAATCCAGAGTTCCTTAATATCCTTCCTGTCCCGTTCCATATACACCTGGACAGCATCGGATGAGAAGAATGCAGCGAGAAGCGCAACTGAAGCGAGGATTATATACAGAATTCCTATCGATGAGACAACATTTCCATAGAGCGATGAATACATCGTCTTATACGATGATGCCGGTATACCATTCTCAAGAAGACGCAAAAGCAGGGCATCGCCACCATCTCCCTGTGGAAGCAGCGCTTCATAGCCCACTCTGGATGAAAGCAGGGTGTATGGCACATAAGCGAGATGGCTATCGAGCTGAGGATATACGGAATCGAATACGGATTTAACAGTACACAAAAACGGTCTTGTCCTTGAATTTTCAGCATCCCATAAAAGCAATGTAAAACGATTGCCGGGATGCAGATCGAGGTCCGAGGAAAGGGACGATGAAATCACAACGGGATTCATTGCATCGCCTTCGAAAGTCTCGAACGATAGCTCCCGGCTCCTCATGCCTGAGAAGTATGACGGATCCACGCCCTTTATGAACAAAGCGCTCTCACCATTCTCTGAATACGCAAGAGCAGAACCTTCCCTTACAGCGGCTACCTCGCCTTCCTCCGGCACATAAACAGAAGGATCGGAGAGGGCATAGATGGTCCCGGACCCCATCACCTCTATCATCCTGTTGATCTCTGCAGAAAGAGATGAGATGAATGTCATGGAAAAGGACAGAAGCGCTGTTACGATGAACAAAAGGAAAAGCGGCAAGAAAGCCCTCCATTTGTATCCATGCTTCATCCCCTTTCCAAGCTTGCGGCTTATGTACAGCCTTGAAGCATCAGACATCCTGAAGTATACCCTCCCTGAGCTCCAGCATCCTGTCAGCCTTCCTCGCAAACTCCCTGTTGTGAGTGACAAGGAGCATCGAGTGATTTGTATTCCGTACAGAGGAGAAAAGAATCTCCTCTGTAAGCGCGGCGCTCTTCTCATCAAGCGAACCAGTAGGTTCATCAGCAAAAACAACAAGGGGATTTCCGGCAAGCGCTCTCGCGATGGCAGCCCTCTGCCGTTCCCCTCCGGAAAGCTCTGAAGGCCTATGCCCTGCTCTGTCCTGGAGCCCTACGAGGGCAAGAAATGATTCAGCTTCAGCCATAGCCGCCTTCCGCTTTTTCCCCTGAATCATAAGCGGCATCGCAGTATTCTCGAGTGCTGAGAAATCCGAAAGAAGCGATGAGGACTGGAAGATGAATCCGATTGAGCTTGCCCTGATTGCCTGAAGCTCCCGTTCACTCATCCCTGTGCTTTCCTTTCCCGAGTATCTCACGCTGCCGCTATCGGGGGACATAAGCAGCGCCGCAATGGACAGCAACGTGCTCTTTCCAGATCCACTCTGGCCTATTATCGAGACAATCTCCCCCTTCTCAAGAGATATCGAGACACCGGAGAGTATCTCTATCCGCCCTCCTGATGGGGATGGAAAGGATTTTGTTATATTATCAAGTGCAAGTACGCTACTCATTTCTCATCACCTCCACTATATCCCTCATTGAAAGCTTCTTCTCCTCGCGGAGTGAGAAAACTACAGTGAAGAATATAAGAAATGCGGAAAAACCGGCAAAAGACCTGAACGGAATGGAAAGCTCTGCGCCAGGTGTATGCAGTACTGCCATCATGAACTCCTCGCCTGCGGGAATGAAAAGCAACGACAACAGAAGGCCAAGAAGTATTCCAGCTGCCATTATAATCATGAAGGAAAAGGTGAATACAGCTTCAGATCTCTTTCTTCCAAGCCCAAGAACAACCAGCTCCGCAAGCTCCGTTTCCCTCGATTTGAAGAATATACTTACACTCTGGCGGCACGAGACGAGAATTATTATAAAAAGCAGAGACAGCACAATATACATCATCGTCTTTTCAGCTATGAAAGCTGAATAAAGCCCGGCTTCCTTCTCCTTCCATGTCTTTCCCTCGAACCCCTCTGAGCGCAAAGAAATGATTGCATCATCATCCACGCCCTTGATTGCAGTGTACATCGGTGTACTTTGATCAGCTTCCGACAGAGGAAGAAAAAGCATCGAGGAATCAAAAGAGCTTCCGAGGGATGTTGAGAACATCCCGGTAATCCTGTATTCCCTTGTCTGCGGTATCATCATTCCGCTTCTGCCCATTGCCATTGAAGTAAGGCGCATCGATTTGTTATTGGAATAAATATTGTATGGAACAAGAAGGCCGGAGGAGTCTCCGGCATTTATCTTCAATCCACCATCATAGCTTTCATCAATATACCTTACGATAAAAGCAGAACCATTCCCGATTGCATCGCATTCGCCATAAACAAAGACATTGGAATCAGGGAATCTTTCAGATAGCTCCTCCTTGTGATTCCCCTCTATAGTGATATCAAAAGAGCTGACATCCCTTATCCTCTCAAGCCTGCCATTCTGAAGATAGTCCATGACCGAGATAGTCACCATAAGGACTGCAAGCGAGAGTGCTGTGGAAATCACTATCCTCACAGCTCTCGCCCTGTGGTTTGAAGACCGGGAGAAGCTGTAGCGGAGGGCAAGAAAGGGAATCATAGCCTGTGGATCTCCTTCACTCTCACACCATCACCTTCAAAGAGGATGCTGTATTCCGGCTTCCCGTTTCTGTAGCGTATTTCCTCAATCTCGCCATTATCGAGATAGTTCCTTTCGCGCGTTGTCACCCCGCCAGATATATATTCGGAAGAAACAATGCGTCCATCTTCGTAGTATGAAACTGTGGACTCATCCCCATTTTCCGAGCTGCTTTTGATAAGGTCCCCTTCATCATTGTATTCATACACTGTAACAGAGTCCCCGATTCTCTCCTCAATAAGCTGCCCTGAGCCGGAGAAGATTCTTTCCCTTATGCTGCCGTCAGGAAGAGGCTCGCTCTCCTTCCAGCTTCCATCCTCCTCAATCTCATATTCGGTTGATGGATCTGAAAGATTCTCCCTGAGCACAAGGCCATCGGAATGATAGGAGAACTTTATCGTCTCCCCATCGCTTTCAAAGAGATAGAACGAAGGAGATACATAAGCGTCCCTTGTCCCTGTGATTCCAGCGATGCTTCCTGAAGGAGTTTCCAGATAGACAACCCTTCTCTCAAGATTGCCATTCACGGAAATGGAGACAGATGAAAGGTGCCCGTTCTCGTAGAAATATGTATGAATCTCTTCTCTTCCGGGAGTTTCCAGTCTCCATTCTCTCCGTTCACCATTATCGTTTAAAGTGACGTTTTCTACTGTGTCTCCATATGAGATTGTATAGCCATCATCGGTCTCGCATCGTTTCCTGATAACCTCGCCATCGAGATAGATTGTAGTGCAATCATCAACACTTTCGCCCTCGTACCCTGAATGAGTGAGCGCATCGAGCTCGCCAAGATTCTGGCCCAGCGCATTTGAAACGAACGCCGAAGCTGAACATGGAAGGGATGCAAGGATTATCAGGAAAGGAAGAATGCGTTTTATCATTCAAGCCCCATCAGAGATGTAAGGAACTCATCTTTATCGAAAGGTTTTATATCCTCATACTTCTCACCTACGCACACAAATACAACAGGAAGAGAGAGTGTCCGGCCAATCTGAAGAAGCGCACCGCCCTTTGCCGCAGAATCATACTTCGTCAGAATGACACCATCGAGCTTGACCGCCTGATTGAAAAGCAGAGCCTGGGAAACTCCGTTCTGCCCTGTCGTGGCATCTATTACAAGGAATTTCCTGTAATGGTCCTCATCCACACCGCGGGCTTTTATGACCTTATCCATCTTCTGGAGCTCTTTCATCAGGTTTTCCTTGTTATGCATCCTTCCCGCAGTATCTGCAAGAATAAGGTCATCCCCATGTGCCATTGCAGAGGTTATCGCATCGTATATCACAGCTCCGGGATCGGATCCCATCTGCTGTTTCACTATCCTCATTCCAAGGCGTTCTGCGTGAATATCGAGCTGATCCACTGCAGCTGCACGGAAAGTATCGCCGGCAGCCATTACAACCTTATAGCCCTCATTGGTGTATCGCTTGGCCATCTTGGCAATCGTAGTCGTCTTTCCTACTCCATTGACACCTAAAATCATGTAGACAGTGAGCTCGCCCTTCTTGGGCTTCTCGGTATATGCATTGATATAACCGGAGAGAATCTCCTTCATCCTCTTCTGCAAATCGGATGCTTCTGTGATTTTCTCCTTCTTCGCAGTCTCCCTGAGCTCTGTGACGATCTCATCGGTAAGCCTGGCTCCGAGGTCCCCCTCGATAAGCGTATCCTCAAGCTCATCGAAGAATGCTTCATCTATCTTCCTGCCCCCGAAAAGGCTCTTGAGTTTCTCTCCGAATTTCTTAAAGAACATTTCCCCTCCTAAATACCAAGGCTTGCAGCCTGGTAATAATCGAACATCGAATCAAAAAGCTCCACGAGCTGTACAAAACTCACGCCTGCAAAGAGCGTGATAACCGGAGCCATGTCCGCATCTGGATAAATCCCTGAAAGGGACTGCGATGCCACATAGCATCCGAATGATATGATAGTGGACAGAAGATTGGTATAGAATCTGTCCTTTGATCCCTCAACAATATTCTCATTACCCATCCATTCGGGACGCAGAGTCAGATTGATCTCATCGAGCGGCAGCCTGGACTGTACAAGCGATGGGGAGAATCCGGGGTGGACGGCTGTCACCTGGAAAGGCACATCGGCTTCTTCGATGAAATGGCTGTCTGAAAGAAGTCCCTGGAAATAGATATCGGAATCATAAGGAATGGTGGAAACAAAAAGGCGCGAAGGTTCATACTCCGTGAGTTCAGGCGAAATAACAAGGCCATTTTCAGCATCTATAGTCATCTCAAGCGTCTGATACACAGGCGAAGAGAATGTGAGGGTATGCTCGCCCTCTTCAACCACAAGTGTCGAACGCACGAACGAGACAGGGACACCATCCACCGCAACCGATACAACGCTTGGAACATCGATATGCACAACAACGCTTTCCGGACCTTTCAGCATTGGCAGAAGCGCATATAACAATGACTCGAATTCCTCATCATCCTCGGATGAAATATAGAGCGAGCGATGAATCTCGTCCCCATTTGCATAGACTGTCACATCCGTCATCATTCCGTCCTCCGTTGCATCTGCCGCAATCAGGAGGTCTATATCGGAACGCAGCATCAGATAATCAGTCGCTTCTTTATCGCCTTTGTAAAGGAACTCAAGCTCCACATCGGAAAATGAAGAATCAACAATCTCAAGCGTGAGTGTCTCATCCTCAGCTTCCAGCACCTCATCATCTGTGGAGAGAAGCTCTTCGAGGGAATCGAATGATTCGCTCTGTCTCAGCCTTGAAATCTCAGCTTCCCTTTCTAACAGTTCCTTCCTATCTGCCTTTTCTTCATAGGCAGTTATCGCGCTCTCCGAAGTGACATCTCCGGAAAGGACGGAGAGCACATCAAGACACAGCGATGAATATCTGGGATCATCGCTGACGACAGAGACGCGATATGGTGCTGCCACCACAGCAAATGGCAGCAGCAGTATCAGGAGAAGGAGACTAAGCTTCCTTCTGGAAATGCAGGTAGCTCTCGATGAAATCATCAATACCGCCATCCATCACTGCGCTGATATTCCCGGTCTGGCATCCAGTGCGATGGTCCTTAACCATCGTATATGGCTGGAACACATAGCTCCTGATCTGATTGCCCCAGGAAATATCCTTCTTGGCGATAGCATCCTTCTGGTGCTCCTCTTCCCTCTTCTTCTGGTAGTACTCGTAGAGTCTGGAACGGAGCATCTTGAATGCAACATCCTTGTTCATATACTGGCTTCTCTCATTCTGGCACTGGACAACGATACCTGTCGCATAATGAGTGATTCTTACAGCACTGTCGGTCTTGTTGACGTGCTGACCACCAGCACCACCTGCGCGGTATGTATCAAGCCTGTAGTCCTCCGGCTTGAGCTCTATCTCGATATCATCATCGACTTCTGGGGAAGCATAGACGGATGCAAACGATGTATGCCTTCTCTTTGCAGCATCGAATGGGGAGATACGTACAAGGCGATGAACTCCCGCTTCACCTTTCAGATAACCGAATGCATACGGACCGGAAATCTTCAGGGACACGCTCTTGATACCGCCTTCATCCTCCTGCATATCGAGAACCTCACACTTGAAGCCATGGCGCTCTGCCCAGCGTGTATACATACGCATGAGCATCTGAGTCCAGTCCGATGCTTCATTACCACCAGCTCCTGAATGGACTGTGAGAAAGACATTGTTCTTGTCGTTCTTCCCATCGAGAAGCGTCTTTAAGCGAAGCGGCCTGAACCGTTCATCCAGTTTCTCTATCTGACCTTCAAGCTCAGCTCTGAGGTCCTCATCCTCCTCTCCCTGATAAAGCTCTATAAGCTCCTCAGTCTCATTAATCTCATCAACCAGTTCCTTCCATGGATAGTAGCTGTCTTTGAGCACGGTGAGATTCTGGAAAGTCTTCTCAGCTTTCTCCGGATCGTTCCAGAAATCAGGGGCGGAGGTCTCCGCTTCTATTTTCTTTATCTTATCTTCAGTCCCGGCCTCTTCAAAGACGCCTCCAGACAGTATAGGCTTCTTCTTTGATATCCTCGAACTTTGAACGATTTTCAATGAACATATTATTCCCTGTCCTTCCGGCTGTCGCTTGCCCTAAGAATGAATCTGTAGCTTCTCGCTTCTCCCGCTTTCAATGACAGAGGGAATGAGAAGGTAAGCTTTGTATAGAGCTCGAACGACTCGATGCCGATTGATGTATTCTGAGTCTGCCTGACTCTTTCCTCTGTGACTGAGAATGGCTCTGTCGAAGAGAAAGAGACGTTCAGTCCAGACTGCGTTTCAGTATACTTGACCGTTCTGACATCATCAAGGCTCCCGACCATCATCTGCTTGCGCTGGTCAAAGGAGCCAAGCACCATGTCAAAAAGGGATGAAAAGACATCTATCTCATACATACCATCGACATCTGAACCGGAGATGACAGTAACTTCCATGACCACGGTCTGGGAGCGCAGCTTGAAGTGCTTGATAACGGAAAGCTCATCCCCTGTATAAGAGAACTGGTACTCTCCCCTTGTCCTGGAAAGCACCGTTGCATCGAAAAGCTCCCTTGAAAGATCGATGCACTTATCTCCGATAATGAATCTGTCGGAGAATGATTTCTTTATATCGACATGGGGGAATGTCTTGTCGAAAGGAACCCTGGTATCGAGGAGATTGATTGCAAGAGGGTTATAGCAAAGCTCTGCGACAGCCCCTCCCTTAGGAGAGAACACTGCTGTGAAAACCTTGTTCCTGGCAATATAATCATTCTCCCCTATTTCCTCGAAATCATACTCTCCACGAAGAACCTGAGGATCCGAAGAGCTAAGGCAGTGTTCGCACTCAATGATTGCTTTCCAGAACAACCTGCGCTCCTGAAGTCTCATCGGCGTACATTCTGCATCGTGTATGAATAGAGGGCCTATGGATATATGGAAGAGCTCATTCTCAGCATAGCGCTTCGCTACCTTATCCTTCTTGAACTGGGAGACAGTCTCAGAAAGGGCTATATACCTGTTGAGAAGGTATCTGAAGTTCTCATTCCGCACGAATATGTCATTGAACGAATGAAGGCCGTGTGCATAGGCATCCCGGCCGTACCAACCACTATCGAGATACCCTGGTTTATCTGAAGAGACAGCTGATATCAGGACTCCACCGCGGCAGAATCTGTCAAAAAGCGAGATGAAGAATCCAGGGAGGGAATCATCATCGCCTGAGCGTGCAGCGCCCTCCAGCATCTGGTCCACGTTTATGAAGAAGACCTCCTCATCGGAAAGAGGTTCAAGCCCTTTCTCAAGGTCCTCAAGAGTCACTTCACCCTGGGCATAGCGGGAAACAAGCTGCGAAATCCTGTCGGATATGACCTTCACACCGACTTTGCGTCCCAGTTCATTCATTATGAAGGACGATGAGTCGATAAGCTCTCTAGATGTTGCTTTGTATGATGAGATGACTACATTTGAAATCCCTGTATTCCTAAGGCTGTGAATAAAGGATGGAGCCCAGATCTGGCCATAAAAAAAACAGCTTGTGGCTCTTACTCCATAGTATCTCCTGATAAGAGTTGTCATCTTCTCTATCTGAAGGGACCTATCCTTCGGTGGATTTATGGAAAGTATGGCCTGGCTGTATGTCCCGGTGACAAGCTCGAGGTCTCCTCTTTTTGCAAGGGATGAAATGAGCATATTCACCTCAGGGGAAGAGGACGCCAGATGCCTTATCATCGCAGAACTCTGGTAAAGAGACATCCTCGCCCCGGGATTATTGTACATATAAGATAGCACCGGCTTATAGACCAGCGTCAAAGCTCTGGAAAATGCCGCTAATGGAGATGATGATGACATCTCCGTGTAAAGTCCGAGTGCTATCTTCAATCTAGCTCCTTCTCACGATGCACTTCTGCGGACAAATTTCCGCTGCTGCTTCTGCTGTGCTCTGATCTTTGTTCCAGTCGTTCGACGAAAGGAAGGATTCAACCTTGAACGGGCTATTCTCAACCTTTGTCTCGCACATTTTACAGCCTATGCACCCGACCTGACAAGTCTTGCGTACTTTTCCGCCCGGCTCGTGGTTGTTGCAAGCGCAGATCCACTCCTGAGAATAAGGAACCAATCTGATTACATTGTTCGGGCATACAGACACGCATTTGCCGCATCCGATACACTTCTCCTTGTCTACAACTACATTCCCCTTCTCATCCTTCGAGATTGCCCCGACAGGACAGACGGAGATGCAGGAACCAAGGTGCAGACACCCTTCCTTGCATCCAACAGGACCACCCTGCAAAAGCGCCGCCGCATTGCAGTCAGCCATGCCCTTGTACTGATAATCAGTAGCTGTCACCTCGCTGTTTCCACGGCAGAAGACGAATGCAACCATCTTCTCCTTGAGTTCGACCTTTATACCAAGTATCTCGCCCATCTTCGCAGCAAGCTCAGCTCCTCCTGGAGAACATAGTCCCGCTGGGGCTGTCCCATTGTAAACAGCTTCCGCATATGCCTGGCATCCTGCATAACCACATCCACCGCAGTTGGCACCAGGCATCGCACCCTCAAGCTCCTCAAGCTTGGGGTCCTTCTCCACGGCAAGCTTCTTTTCAGCTACAGCCAGTCCGAAGCCGAGGACGAGGCCGAGAATTCCGACTATAAGAAACGCAATTACTACAGACATCTCATTCCTCCTCAGACCAGGTGCAGATTGGAAAGCAGGCTCTGGTCAAACATCATGAATGCAAGCGCCATAAGGCCTGCTGAAATGAACGCGATAGGAACACCGCGGAAGACCTTCCTGACAGGTGTCATATCGAGCTTTTCCCTTATGTTGCTCATAAGGACAATCGCCATCGTGAATCCAAGGCCGGCAGAAAGGCCAGCAAGGAAGCTCTCGAGGAGATTGTAGCCGTTATCCGCATTTATGACGGCAATGCCGAGAACAGCACAGTTGGTTGTTATAAGAGGAAGGTAGATTCCAAGAGCCTGATAAAGCCCAGGGCTCATTTTCCTGATAACCATCTCAACAAGCTGTACCAAAGCCGCAATGACGAGGATGTATGCGATTGTCTGGAGGTATTCAAGGTCGAAAGGAATCAGGAAAAGGTGGCTGACACCCCAGCAGACAACGGAGGTTATCGCTGTGACGAATGTTACGGCAACGCCCATTCCTATCGCGCTCTCGCTGTTCTTCGATACTCCGATGAACGGACAGAGACCCATGAACTGCACGAGTATGAAGTTCTGGATAAAGACGTATGTTATGACAATTCCGATGTAGCTCATGCCTTACCTCCCTGGGAACGTGCGGTCTTCCACTGGAAGAAAGCCTTGAGGTATCCCATCAGGAGAAGAGCTCCTGCAGCCAGCGTGAGAACGCGGACTGGGGAATCGGAAAGGCCAGGGATTGTAATAACCCCACTGAATGACCCTACAGGGAAGAGTGTTATGGTTCCAGCTCCGAACATCTCCCTGATCAGCGCTATGAGCGACAGGGAAAGGGTGAATCCAATTCCCATTCCGATACCATCAAGGGCACTGTCCAGAACACCATTCTTGCCAGCAAATGCTTCAGCACGTCCGAGGATGATACAGTTGACGACTATCAATGGAAGATAGACACCAAGCGCTTCATATACCGATGGAACGAATGCATGAAGGACCATCTCAACAATCGTAACAAACGATGCGATGATTACGATGTAGCAAGGGATTCTGACCGAATCGGGGATAACCTTTCTCAGAAGGGAGATAAAGATATTCGAACAGGTAAGAACGAAAATTACGCTTGCCCCCATTCCTATTGCGTTCGATACCTGGGTGGAAACACCAAGCGTTGGACACATTCCAAGCATGATTATGAATGTAGGGTTCTCCTTGAAGATACCCTTGGTAAGCTCTTTGATATG
>CALXXO010000050.1 GCA_944392705.1 uncultured Spirochaetaceae bacterium | reverse complement strand
TTCCGCGGAATCATTGTCGCTTCATATATCTGGAAGCAGATGGGCTATGGTGCTGTTATCTTCATTGCAGCCCTGACCACAGTTGACCATCAGCTTTACGAAGCTGCGATGATCGATGGCTGCGGTCACTGGGGAAGAATGATTCACATAACGCTCCCTAGCATTAAGAGCACCATTGTCACAATGCTCCTTCTCAACCTTTCCCATGTTCTGATGATCTTCGAGCAGGTCCTTGTCATGTACAACGCAGCTGTATATGACGTTGCCGATGTTCTCCAGACATATGTCTATCGAGAGGGAGTCCTTTCTGGAGATATGGGCTATTCGGTAGCAGTCGGTATGTTCACGTCGGTCATAAGCCTTATCCTTGTCCTCTCTACGAACAAGATAAGCTCGAAGCTTCTTGAAGAACCGATTCTGTGAGGAGGGGAGAAATGGCTAACAAACATAGAGATCCGCATCAGGCTATCAAGGAGACTACATCGCGCAAAGTCTTCAATGTGATAAACAAAATCATACTGGCATTCGTATGTCTTATCGTCATTGTGCCAATCTGGAACGTAATCATAACATCTGTCGCTGTTGATAGGGATGTAATGGGCAATGATTACCTGCTTGTGCCGCATTCATTCACCCTCGATAACTACAACAGGGTCCTTCACAGCGGTTATATGCAGGCGTTCCGTAACTCGATTCTCGTTGCAGTAATCGGAACTGTTCTCTCCATGGTGATATCAGTGCCGATGGCATATGCTCTGTCGAGAAAGGAACTTGTCGGACGAAATGTATTCATGAAAATCCTTACATTCACTCTCGTCTTCGATGTAGGTATCATGCCGTTCTACATCGTTGTAAGGATGCTTGGTATGATCAATTCCATGTCCGCAATCATAATTCCTGTTGCGGTTTCGACTTTCAATGTGATCATCATCAAGAACTACATGACAAGTATTCCTGTGTCATTGATTGAATCTGCTAAACTCGATGGATGTAATGACCTTATTGTCCTCCTGAAGATAGTCATTCCTCTTTCGATATCCATTCTCGCAGCTGTAATCCTCTTCTATTTCGTCAGCTACTGGAACAGATATTTCGAGGTAATCATGTTCATCAATGACAGTCGAAAGTATACTCTTCAGGTTGTTCTCAGAGGACTTATATTCGAAGCTGATGAGGCCCTTGGCGGTGGTAATTATGTCTATAACAACACCAAGATGGCCGTCATGGTTCTCGGAATGCTCCCTGTTCTCATTATCTATCCATTCATCCAGAAGCACTTCATCTCCGGCCTTATGGTTGGTGGCGTAAAAGAGTGATTTTCCCATCCAGATAGGGGTGTTGCCCTTATCTGGATTTGCCATTATCAAACACCAATCATCTCATTTCCAACTTTTCAAACTAAAAGAGTATTGCTGAGTAGCTTGATAACACGTCTTTGTTTTATAACTACATATAGTCTATGAATATATCTATGGTTTTACCTTTAAGTGTTAGTGTCTTATTGGTGTTTAAATATGATGAAAATTGCTAGAAAATTTTTGCAAATATCATGATTTTCGCTTTGAAAATCTGGACTTGAAATACTTGATGAAATCCAGAAAGTTCCGTTTCAGCTACGTGCATATCTTGATTATAACGAAGTAGATGACAATCTTGCGTATTGGCGATCAACCTCCAACTTTGAAGTCGATTTCGTTATTGGGGATTCCATTGCAATCGAGACAAAGACAACAAGAAACCCTACCGCTTCTGATTTAAAAGGATTGCTTGCATTGAAAGAGGAAGGAATATTCTCCACATACATCCTTGTTTGCCAAGCGACTGTCCCGGAGAAGCTTGATGATGGGATTGTTGTAATGCCCTATGAATACTTCCTCGATAGGTTATGGAAAGGGGAAATCATTGGTTGTTAATTTTGTTTGCTCGGATTAATCCGAGCTGTCCGTTAGCTTAAAATTGATTTTGGAATCTTCTTTTGTCTCGGATTAAGTAATTTATCCTTACATTTAAAAATAAGCATATTATCTGTAATTTATACATAATTCTCTGTATGTAGCTGCAAATATTCTCATTTTTCTTTTGACTTCTGTATTGTTGTGTGTTATCCAAAAGTAAGATGTATAACAGCTAACATATAACAAAAGGAGGTTGTATGGGCTCGAAGAAATCTAATTCCGGCGAAGGCCTTTCCCTGATTCAGCTTGTCTGGATTGCAGTAGGACAGGTCATCGGTGCGGGCGTTGTCACGATTATCGGATCGTCGCTCGCAGCT
Organism: uncultured Spirochaetaceae bacterium; assembly: GCA_944392705.1. GTDB lineage: Bacteria > Spirochaetota > Spirochaetia > Sphaerochaetales > Sphaerochaetaceae > Ornithospirochaeta. The sequence goes on along the minus strand of CALXXO010000050.1, from coordinate 10,752 downwards.
ACAGGACGATCGGCCTATATCGCATATGGTCTGGCGGTTCTGCTTGGATTCACGCAGGTCGTTCCAATCATGTTCTATAGTTCGATCATGAAAATCCATGGTGGAAACTATGGAATCGTAACGAGAGCATTAGGCGACAGGTGGGGAGGTCTGCTCGCTATCGCATCGATTGCTCAGTGGACGGTCCGCGGTACGGCTGTTCTAGCGCTTGGTGTCTACTTCAATTCGATTTTCCCGGAAATCAATGCAGGTCTGGCAGCAGGAGTCATCTGGACAATCCTCGTATTCGTTAACCTTTTCGGAGTCAACGCAATGGCGCTCGTTCAGAGCTTCGCCACTCCGCTCCTTCTTGTAGCACTCATGCTCTTCGCAATCGTTGGTGCTATAAAGATCCCGCCGGAGAACCTTCCATTCAATAATCCTGAATTCATGACCAATGGAGTACAGGGATTCCTTTCAGCTATCGTTCTCTTCGTTTACTCCTGTACAGGACACAGCATGGTCGTGAACTACTCTGAAGAAGCAAAGAACCCGACAAGGGATCTTCCTCTTACGATGATTATTGCAACTGGAATAATCTTCGTCGTTTATACAGCAGTCGGTTTTGCAGCTTCTAACGTACTGCCACTCGCAGAAATCGTGAACCAGCCGCTTACAGGAACAGCAAAGTCGATATTCCCGACAGCACTCTTCATCTTCTTCATCATCGGTGGACCTATCATGGCGCTTCTGACAACCTGTAACTCAGGTATCAGCGCAAACGCAAAGCCTGTTACCGTCGCTGCTAGAGAAGGTTGGCTGCCAGGCATATTCTGCAAGCTCAACAAGCATGGTGTTCCTTTCTTCAATTACATCTGTATCTGGATTTTCGGTATGTTCCCAATCATCACAGGTATGTCCATCGCTCAGATTACGAACTTCGTACTCATTATTCAGGCTATCCAGAACGTAATGATTATCATTTCTGCAATCGTGATGCCGAAGAAGTTCGAGAAAGAGTGGAAGGCATCGTGGCTCCACATACCTAATGGCATATTCTATGCAATCATGGCAGTTTCGATGCTCTTCGAAGCTTACATTGTATACGATTCCCTCAGGAATCTCACACCAATGCTTACGGTGATAAATCTCATCATACTTGCAGCTGCTATAGGATTTGGCCTTTATAAGGTCAAGAGCGGAAAGATAGTTAGGGTAGAAGACTGACGTAAAACTGTAAAAGGAGGAGTTTATGAAGGTCACAAAAATCGATGTTTTCATGCTGGATGCAGGTGCTCAGAGAAAGAGCAGGAAGCCTGTCTGCTGCAGAATCTACACAGATGAAGGTATTTATGGTGATGGAGAAGCAGGTGTTGCTTACGGAGTAGGCGCAACTGGTGCATTCGGATGTCTCGAAGACCTCTGCCATATGATTATTGGACAGAACCCATTTGAAGTAGAGAAAATCTGGGAGATGATGTTCAGGGAAACATTCTGGGGTCTCAATGGTGGAGCTATCTTCTATGCCGCAATGAGTGCTATTGATATCGCTCTTATGGATATCAAGGGAAAGGCTCTTGGGGTTCCTGTATACGAACTCATCGGTGGAAAGCAGAACGACGAACTCAGATGCTATGCATCCCAGCTCCAGTTCGGATGGACAACGGAAATCGGTCCTTATGGAAAGACAGAAGACTATGTAAAGATCGTAAAGCACGCTATGAGCGAAGGCTACGACGCTGTGAAGATTGACTTTGTCTCCTATGACAGGAACGCTCAGCCTACAACACTCAAGCAGACAGAGAGATTCATTTCCCCAGAGCTCTATGAAATGGTAGAGGAAAGAATGCGCGCAATCAGGGAGGAGTGCGGAAACGTCGATATCATCGTAGAGAACCACGATAGGACAAATACAATTTCTGCTATCAGAATCGGCGAGCTCTGTGACAAGTATCATTGCTATGCTTATGAGGAGACAACAGGACCTCTCAATGCAAGGCTGCATAAGGAAATCTACGACAAGGTAAGAACTCCGAAGGCAGAAGGCGAGAGAATCTTCACACGCTGGGGCTATGTGCCATTCTTCGAGCAGCACACTGTACAGCTGATTCAGGCTGATGCCTGCAACTGTGGTGGTATCACAGAGACAAAGAAAGTCTGCGATATGGCTCACGTTTATGACTGCGGTGTACAGATCCACGTAGCTGGTGGTCCTATATCCACAGCTGCTTCTCTCCAGATTGAGACTGCAATTCCTAACTTCTCAATCCATGAGCATCACTTCAGAAGTACTCAGCCTGCTATTACAGTCCTTGGAAAGTACGATTACCAGCCAGTCAACGGCAAGTATAAGTGCCCAGATCTTCCTGGTATCGGACAGGAGCTTTCAGAATTCGCTATCAAGACAGCTCTCAAGAAAGTGACTGTGGAGGACTGATTGTATGGTGCTGATAAAACTAGCCGTAATACTTGCCGTGATTGTAGCGATACTATGCTTTCGAAAACCTCTGTACATAGCTATAATCGCAGGAATAGTTGTTTCAGTTGCTCTGTTCGGAATAGATATCAGCACATCGTTGTCGCTCGTATGGCGAGGGTTCTCCAATCCGGAGACCCTCACCGTACTTGCAGGGCTTTATACGATAACCTACCTGCAGAGGATGCTGGAAAAGCGCGACCAGCTCAGGATGGCGCAGAAAGACCTGGATGATATTTTCCATAACAGGCGCATAAATGCATCCCTTGCTCCGATTTTCATCGGACTTTTACCATCTGCCGCTGCAGTGAATATCTGTGCGGAGATTGTTGAGAACGCCACCGGTGATTGCCTTGATAAGGATGAGAAATCATTCGTCACAAGTTATTTCAGGCATATTCCTGAATCCTTCCTTCCGACATACCCGTCTGTGCTTCTGCTCGTTGGCCTTTCCGGCGTGGCTATGTCCGGCTTCGTTGTCGGAATGCTTCCTCTTGTTGTGGCGCTTTTCGTTCTTGGATATGTGTTCTATCTAAGAAAAGTTCCTAAAAAGGAAGATAATAATCCAGATAGTGAGAGTATAGGAAAGAGCAAAGCCTGTCTTAACCTGCTTTCCCATCTCTGGCCGCTTTTTCTGATTGTCGTCCTGATAATCGCATTCAATATGGAGATTTATATCGCTGTTGCCATCTCCATCGTGCTTTCAGCGATTGTATATAAATTCAATGGCAAGGAGCTTGTTACATTCATCGGAACGGCTTTTGAGTTCCAGATGCTTCTGAACTCTGCACTTGTCATGGTATTCCGCGAGTTCATACAGGAATCCGGAGCGATGGTGGCACTCCCGGATGCGCTTTCATTCCTGCCTGTACCTCTTCCGATAATCTTTGCAATCATCTTCTTCATCGGAGCTCTGATGATCGGAAACAATGCAATAGTCGCGATGACGACGACTCTTGCATTCACTGTGATTCCTGATGGTGGCCTGCCGCTTGCGATTCTTCTGATGGCTTTCACATACGCGGCAATGCAGCTTTCACCTACACATTACTGCATCTTCGTCGCTCTTGATTATTTCAAGGCTGATTTCGTCGGCATAGTGAAAAAGACTGTACTCCCGATTCTCTGCTTTCTAGTCGTTACAGTCCTCTATTATTTCCTTTTGGCCGCAATTTTCTGATCAGTTTTTCCCGCTGGATTTAGTTGCGACATCGATATGTATGAACTTCGCTTTGTAACACCCTTCGATGTCGCGTCTCTCCATAGCTTCTATGATTTTCTTATGTGGGTCGAGAAGGACCGTTATGTCGGAAGGATTGTACATATTCCATGCTGCGAGGTTCATGTTGTCCAGGAACGTCTTGTAGAGTGCCTGATAGACCATCAGTATGAATTTGTTTCCTGAGAGGGAGACTATGTATGTATGGAATTTATTGTCAATCATGGCAAAATCATCGAGATTGTTCGATTTGAGGGCTTCCTCCATCTTCTGGTACAGCTCTTTCAGATGTGCGATCTTCGAATCGAAGTCATCAAGATCGAAACTTGTCCTGATGCTTCCTATTTCCATGTAGTTCCTGAAAAGCAGGATATCTTTCATATCCTTGACAACATCGAGCTGGATAAGTTCCTCGAAGTATGAGGACATATCGAAGCCAATGACGAATGTACCGTTTCCCGGCCTTGATTCAAGCAGTCCAAGGCTGCAAAGCTTTTTGATGGCAGTCCTCACTGTTACGCGGCTTATGCCGAGTTCCTCTGCAATCTGATACTCCGATGGTATTTTCGTTCCGACTGGCCACTCTTTTGATGTTATCTTATTGAGCAGGTAATCATAGGCCTCGTCCACTATCCGTTTTATTTTTGCCACAGATGGACTCCTCTCTATTTAATATACTGTAAATAATAACAAATAGGAACATCGTACAGGTGAGTTTGGTGATTATTTCCTTCCGTCGCTGTCAACCTTGACGGCTTTGGATTGAAGATGTTACCTTCTCAGTATTACGAACTAAGGGGTTTAGAGAAAATGCAGGGTCAGATGACTACAACTATTATCACATTCGTACTTATAATCCTTATTTTCTATTTCCTTATCATTAGACCTCAGAAGAAGAGGGATAAGGAGACAAAGGCAATGCTTGCTGCCATGAAGAAGGGCGACAGGGTCGTTACAATCGGTGGCATCCATGGAACCATCATCACAGTCAAGGATCAGACTGTAGTCGTCAAGGTCGATGATTCGGCCCGCATCGAGTTCTCCAAGAGCGCTATATCCACAGTCGTCAACAAGGACGCTGCAAAGACAGCTCCTAAGAAGGCTGAGAAGTCAGAAGCCAAGATTGAGGATAAGACAGAGGAAAAGGGCGGCGAAGCTGGAAGCATCGGTGTGAAGACAGATGCGGCTCCTGCTGAGGAGAATACAGACAAGAAAGACGAGTAATCATCTTTTTTGGGGTTATCAAGGGGCTATTCAGCCCCTGTTTTTGTTTCAGGAGATGCTATGGAAATCATTCTTCCTTCTGTGTACGGGTTCTGCCGTGGTGTAAGAGATGCCATAAACAAAGCCGAAGCCGCGATTTTCAGAGCTAAGGCCGAGAATCTTCCATGCTATATCTATGGTGACATAGTCCATAGCAGCAATGTCATGGAGAGTCTGAAAGCAAAAGGAATAATAAAGATTGAAAGGGTCGAGGATGCTGTTTCCCCCGGATATGTTGTCATACGCGCGCACGGCATCACGGACAAGGACAGGTTTTCTCTTGCAGAAAAAGGTCTTGTGATTGTCGATGCAACCTGCCCTGTAGTCCTCAGGAGCCAGCGTCTTATCCGCAGTTCTGGAAAGCCTTTCCTAATCATAGGAAAAGCCGGGCACAGTGAAGTAGTGGCCCTCCTGGGCTCTGGCAAAGCCACGCTGATTGAAAGTGAGGAGGATCTTTCACAGTTGCCGAAAGGAAGCTACGACGCTGTTGTGCAGACGACGTTTTCCCTTTCGTCTCTTTCCGGGATACTTGCTCGCTCATTGGAGCTTGGAATTGAGGTGAATCTCCTCAATTCAGTCTGCAATGCTTCGATTGAGAGGAGGAAAGCTTTTCTTGAGATTGCAGATTCCGTTGAAGCCCTTGCGGTGGCTGGAGAGCGCATATCGAAGAATACGACAGAGCTATGGGAGTGTGGTAAGAAGACAGGTAAGCCATGTTTCCTTATACCTTCCCCCGATGAAATTCCCCCTGAGATATATTCATTCCGTTCTCTTGGATTGACAGCCGGTGCTTCTTGTCCCGATACTCTTTTCAATAATATAAAAAGGAGACTTGAGAGCAATGCCTGATGCCAAAATACCCCTTCCATCTGTCAGAAGATTCCCTTCATACCTGAGAATACTTCTTCAGAAAAAAGATATGGGAGACAAGAACATCAGCGCAACCCAGCTTGCAGAGGAGCTTGGGCTCACTCCTATACAGGTGAGGAAAGATCTTGCCAGCACTGGAATCGAAGGGCGGCCCAAGGTCGGCTTTTCAATAGATGAGCTTATCGGCTCAATAACCCATTCGCTCGGCTGGGATAACCTTACAGAAGCTTTGATCATAGGGGCCGGTAATCTTGGTTCCGCGCTTGCAGCATACAATGGCTTTTCGGCATATGGCCTTAAAATCGTGGCAATATTCGACAAGGACCTTGATAAAATCGGGAAGAATGTCGGGGACCTCGTTGTACAGCCTGTTGACAGGATAAATCAGTACATAAGAAGCAACAGGGTGACGATTGCTGTAATAGCAGTTCCTGCAAATCAGGCACAGGCCACTGCGGATATGCTTATCAAATGCGGGATACGGGGACTTTGGAATTTCGCTCCTGTTAACTTGAAGGTCCCTGAGGATGTTGTGCTACAGCGCACCGATCTTGCGGCATCGTTTGCTGTTCTTTCCGTAATGCTCAGACGGAAATACCGTGAAGAGACGGAATGGAACGATGATGAAGAGGTGTTTTAATCAGGGTTTTATCATATTGATGTGACTGCTTTCACATTAATCAGCTATATCCTTTCATTTTGTGCCAAATATTGTAGTTTTAATATGCTAATTTCAATCAGCTAATCATTTTATTGACTTCTATTTAAAACTCGGATAGTCTCATATATGACTTAGGAGTGTTTATGGCGGAAAAGGAGAAACTCAGAGTCGAACTCTGCATGGGGTCGAGCTGTTTTGCAAGAGGTAACAGCAGCACGCTCATGGGCCTTGAGGGGTTCGTCGAGGAGAATGGATTATCGGACAGGGTCGATCTCGAAGGGCATCTCTGTCTTGGAAAATGCAATACAGGACCGCATCTTAAGATAGGGGACAAGGAGTATTCCGGTATAACCGACCCCGATGCAGTCATCGACCTTATAAGAAAGGCGCTGGAGGAGTGATGCAGAACCCTATTTATACAGAAGTAACCAGTTGCCGCGACTGCTATAAGTGTGTTCGTTCCTGTCCAGTAAAGGCAATCCAGATCAAAGATGGTCATGCAATGATCATAAAGGACAGATGCATTTACTGTGGCAAATGCGTCCATGTATGTCCCAACAGCGCGAAGAAGGTCAGATGCGACCGCGATCGCGTCAAATTGGCGATTGAATCGGGGCGCAAGGTCATCTGTTCACTTGCTCCATCTTATGCATCGGAATTCAGCGGGTATGAGAAAGAGCTTCTGACAGCTCTCAAGAAACTTGGTTTCGCCGCTGTTTCCGAGACAGCAATCGGAGCAACGCTTGTATCCCAGGCTCTCGATATCTATGCATCTGGGCATGATGGACACGCTCCATTCATCGGCACTGCCTGTCCATCGGTTGTGGAGCTTGTCAGGAAGTATTATCCGGATGATGTAGACAAGCTTGCTCCTGTCCCCTCGCCGCTTCAGGCGCATTCAGCGTACCTGCGATACCTTTACAATGAGGATTTCTCCATAGCTTTCATAGGACCGTGTATCGCAAAGAAGGTCGAAGCCGATACAACTCCTGGCTATCCTGATTTCGCAATCACGTTCAAAGAACTCAAGGAATGGCTATCTGAGGAGGGTATTGTTCTTTCCGAGCTCCAGATAGATGATGTTGATTTCATCCCTGCAAAGGCTGGAACAGCGACAATCTATCCTGTTGAGGGCGGTCAGATAGCAACATCGAAGCTCTGGAGCGGAGACCGCTTTGGGACCAAGGCGCTTGCCTTCTCCGGAATAGAGCAGGTCATGTCTGCTCTCAATTGTGAGACATTCCCTCTTCCTTTCCTTGAGCTTCTCGCCTGCGAGGGCGGCTGTATCAATGGGCCTGCTGCAGATGACACTGTCTCAATGACCGCAAGGAAGAGAGCTACTTCCGATTACACCTCGAAACGCCTTGATGAACCTGCGCTCTTCTCCGGCGATGAGAAGTTTGCCCGTCTTCTGCTTGAGAAGGGTTATGGCCTTCTCCACAACGAAGGACCTAAGGTCGAAAAGGGCGCCGCGAAAGGCAAGTATTCGGAAGATGATATAAAAAGAGCGCTTGTCGATCTTGGCAAGCTCACCAAGGCCGATGAACTCAACTGCGGCGGCTGTGGTTATAATACCTGCCGCGATATGGCTGTGGCTTACCTCGATGGAATGGCAGAGGTCGAGATGTGCGTGACGAAGATGAGGAAGGAAGCTGAAAGCAAGGTCGATGTGCTTCTCCGCACCATCCCTACAGGTGTCGTCATCGTCAATTCAGACCTTCAGATAGCAGACTGCAATGTCCGCTTCCTCGAGCTTTTCGGCGATATGGAAGAGGGCTTTGTCGATCAGAATATCCTGCAGATGGTTAAGGACCTTCCGCTTGAGAGATTCGTGCCGTTTGCAGATAAGTTCCGCGATCAGTTCTATCTTTCACACCCCGGACAGTACAGGGTCCACTTCAAGGATAAGTATCTCAGGGTGACATTCTTCCTTGTCGAATCCAAACGCCTTCTTGGTGCGATGTTTGAGGATATAACGAATCCGACTATAAGAAGGGAGACTGTTGTCAAGAAAGCCGAGGATGTCATCCAGAAATCCCTGGAGACAGTTCAGCAGATAGCTTCGCTGCTCGGCGAGAATGCTGCAGAGACGGAAATCATGCTCAATTCCCTCATAGATGCCTTCAGCGTCCATGGAGCAGGGGAAGGCGAGAGCGATTTCCGCGCCGATGAGAATGGAGATCTGTCATGAATAATATCTTCATAGATGTGGATTATGCGCAGATCTATAAGCATGGCCAGAAGATAGGTGGTGATGTCTTTCTTCTGTCCAGGAACCCTGAGAATAACCAGATAGTCTCGACACTCTCCGATGGGCTTGGAAGCGGTGTAAAGGCCAATGTCCTTGCATCCCTTACAGCCCATATGGCGCACAGGCTTTCATTCTCACCGATAGATCTCAGCCACTCTGCGAAGATCATTATGGATACATTGCCTGTCTGCAAGGAGCGTAAGATAAGCTATTCGACATTCACCATCGCAGATATCCGCTACAAGGAAGATATGGAGGATATCGAGGTAAACCTTGTCGAATACGACAATCCTTCATCTCTCCGTTTCTCCGGACCGGAGCCTGTATCTTGGGAACGTAGCCGTACCGAGCTTCAGAGGGAAGGAGCCTTCAAGAAGGAGATTATCGCATCATCTGTCTTCAAGCTCAGCTTTGGAGACCGTCTCATCATGTTCTCAGATGGAGTGACACAGTCCGGGCTTGGCAAGAGCCTTCCGCTGGGATGGAGACTCGATGGCGTCAGGAAGTTCATCTCCGAGGAAATCAGGAAGGATGAGGATATATCATCGAGAGAGCTTTCGCGTGCTATCGTCCAGAAAGCCTGCTCGCTCGATGGACTTGCTGCGAAAGATGATATAACTTGTGTCGTCGTCTACATCAGAAAGCCGCGCCGCCTTCTCATCGTGACAGGTCCTCCTTTTACAAAGGAAGCTGACCAGATTCTCGGAGAGAAGATAAAGGCTTTCGACGGCAAGAAGATAGTCTCCGGCGGTACCACTGCCCAGATTGTCTCAAGATTGTTCGGAAAGAAGCTGTCGCTGGATCTCTCTTCCTGGTCGAAGGATGTTCCGCCAGCATCGAAGATGGAGGGAATAGATCTTGTTACAGAGGGTATGCTGACCTTGTCGAAGGTCGCTACAATACTCGAGAAGAAGATCAATCCATCCGATCTGCCGAACGATCCTGCGAAGAAATTCGTCGAAATGCTGCTGGACAGCGATCAGGTCCATTTCATCGTGGGGACGAAGATAAATGAAGCTCATCAGGATCCGAACATCCCTGTTGAGATCGGTATCAGAAGAACTATTATCGGGCGACTTAGGAAAGCGCTTGAGGAAATATATCTGAAGGAAACTTCACAGGAATATCTATAGGAGGATATCACAAATGAAGAAGTCGAAGGTGAAAGTAAGAATCTGCCTTGGAACCGCCTGTTTCGTACAGGGGGGTGCGGACCTGCTGCTGTACAATGATTTCGTCGATCCGGCCATCCTCGCCGAATGCGAGATCGAAGGCTGCTCATGCCTTGATGAGTGCAAAGTAGGCAACGGTAGCGCACCGTATGTATCTATCAACGATAAGGTATACAGCGGAGTAAACCAGGATATGTTCTGCAAGCTCCTCGCGGAGGCTGTAAAGAATGCTTGAGCTAAACAATCAGTATACTCTTATGAAGAGAAAGATCGACACTGAAGTGCTTAAGTGCTTCTTTGACGATACTCTCGTTGAGCAGGCTGATAGGCTCCCGCTTGAAATCATTCCTAAAACACGCACGCCTTTCCGCTGCTGTATTTATAAGGAAAGGGCAATGGTCCGCTACAGGATCATGGCTCTTGCCGGTATCAACATCGAGAGAGACGACGATGAGGAGAAGCCGCTTTCTGAGTATATGCAGGAAGTGTTGAATGAGGACAAACCACCTCTACCGCTTCTCACGACAATCATCACAGGCTGTTCTGGCTGCCCTAAGTCGCAGTACAGGATCAGCGATGGATGCCGCGGTTGCTTTGCCCGTCCATGTATGTCGAACTGCCCTAAGGATGCCATTGTCTTCATAAATGGCCAGGCTCATATCCAGGAGGATAGATGTATCCGCTGCGGAAAGTGTATGGAAGTTTGTCCATTCCACGCAGTTGTGCACATTCCTGTCCCATGCGAGGAAGCCTGCCCTGTCGATGCAGTCACGAAGAATGAGCAGGGCTTCGTTGAAATCGAGCACGATAAGTGTATCGGATGCGGCAAATGCGTACGCTCATGTCCGTTCGCAGCTATCG
>CALXXO010000049.1 GCA_944392705.1 uncultured Spirochaetaceae bacterium | reverse complement strand
GAGGATATGTCACAGGAAAGATTCAACTGGCTCAAGACAGTCGCCGGCGAGATAATAGCAACCCCAGGCTGTGAATCAAATGTAAAAGAAATATTCGATAAGTGCCACGAGCTGGATGCAGAGAGAGGAAAACATATAGTAATCTTCAACCAGTTCGAACAGTTCGAGAATTATCTCTGGCACTATGAAGTGACGGGATCTGCAATTCTTGAAGTCCTGAAGCAGCTCGGAATAAAGAAAGAGAATGTGAAGGCATACGCATCCTCTACAGGTTCCGGTGGAACACTCGCAGCAGGCGACCACCTCAAGAAAGTCTATCCGAATATAAAGATCGGTGCAGGCGAAGCGCTCCAGTGCCCTACTCTGCTTAGGAATGGATTCGGAGCTCATAGGATTGAAGGTATAGGCGACAAGCACGTCCCATGGATTCACAATGTCAGGAACACAGATATGGTGCTCTCCATCGATGATCAGGATTGCATGGATATCTACAGGCTGTTCAACGAGGAGAAAGGAAAGAAATACCTCTCATCGATTGGTGTAAAGGATGAGGATATTGATAACCTCGCACTCTTCGGAATCTCTGGAATCGGCAATATGCTTTCTGCCATCAAGATGGCGAAGTACTATGAGATGGACGAGAATGATGTTGTTTTCACAATCCTTACGGACAGTACAGTGATGTACACCTCAAGGCTGAAAGAGCTTACAGCTGAACAGGGCGCATTCTCCGAAAGAGAAGCCGCAAAGGTCCATGCTGCAGCCCTCATGCATCAGGGAATCGACAACGCCCTCGAGCTCGGATACTATGACAGGCTCAGAATCCACAATCTCAAGTACTACACATGGGTCGAGCAGCAGGGAAAGACATACGAAGAGCTCAACAGACAGTGGTATGACAGGAATTACTGGACGGCAATACCGAAGCTCACTTCGAAAATCGATGAGCTCATCACAGAATTCAACAACAAAATCGATAGCTGAAAAGGATGCCGGCTGAATGCCGGCATTCCTCTTTGAGGAGAGAAAATGAGATTTCACTACAGATGCTCCGACTGCGGCAGGGAATTCATGACTGAAAGCCTGATGTATCAGTGCCCTGAATGCAGCAAGGAGAATGATGGTTCACACTTTCCTAAGGGCAACCTTATTGTAGAGCTTGAAGAAGATGTATTGAGAAAGGCAAAGGAAAAGGAACACGTCACACCGGATGATTTCTATCCCTATCCTTCCGAAGACAAAGAAGCCTACCCTATCGGAATAACCCCGCTGATGAAACCGAGAAGACTTCAGAAGAGGACAGGACTTGAGCATCTCTCCCTGAAACTCGATAGCCAGCTTATCTCCGGATCATTCAAGGACCGGGCAAGCTATGAAGTCGCGCTCCAGGCAAAAGCCCTTGGAGAGAACAAGATTGTCCTGGCATCAACTGGGAATGCGGGCGCTGCAGCATCTGCTGTCGGAGCAGCAATGGGATTGGAAGTTATTCTCTTTGTACCGGCTTCAGCTCCTATCAACAAGCTGATGCAGAGCGTTCTCTACGGCGCCCATGTCGTGCCTGTCAAAGGCAGTTACGATGATGCGTTTGCCCTGTCAATTGAATACTCAAAGATGCATGGCGGTATAAACAGAAACACTGCATATAACCCGATGACAATCGAAGGAAAGAAATCCATCTCCATAGAGCTCTTCGAGCAGATGGGAAGAAAAGCTCCCGATGCAATCTATGTACCAGTCGGGGATGGCTGTATTATCGCGGGAGTCGCAAAGGGCTGGATGGATCTGAAAAAGGCCGGACTTGTATCGAAGCTACCCAAGCTTATTGCCTGCCAGTCGGAGAAATCAGACGCCATCTCAAGGGCAATAGAAAATGACGATTACAGGGCTGTGAGCGCAACAACGAGAGCTGACTCAATCTCCGTCGATTTACCGGCAAATGGCAGGATGGCAGCATCCTATGTGAAGGAATCGGGAGGATGGGCTGTAAAGGTATCTGATGAAGAAATCCTGGACAGCCAGCTAACGCTCACAAGATATGCAGGCGTTCTGGCAGAACCAGCTGCGGCCTGTGCCTATGCTGCCCTGGAAAAGGATAAGGAACACCTCAAGGCCGAGCTTGGACAGGATGCCGAGGTAGTAGTACTCATTACAGGCTCAGGGTTCAAGGATATGAAAGCATTCGATGGCAGGGCGACAATCCCTGAAGCTATCGAGAACTCTGTAGAAGCACTAAAAAATCTCTCATTCTGAGAGAGAAAATCCCCAGAGCCGGGTCAGACTCTGGGGATTGCCATTATACGATTGTTACTGTGAAATCAGCAGACCATTCATCGCCATCGCGGTCAATTGCCGAGATATGAAGCATATGGTCTCCGGCAACTGTACCAACAACCTTAACGCCCTGCACTGTCACAGATGAACCACCATCTACAATTCTTACAGTTCCGTTTCCCTTAAGTACTGTAAGGCCATCGTCACCAGTCGTCTCAATCTTCACATTCCTGAGATCCTCGGTTCCTTTGTTGCTGATGACAAACGAGAGATCGGCTTGTGTATTGACGGGGATTGCCGCTATGTCATAATGCGTTGCTTCGAGATCCGAAAGCTCCGCATTCTTCCACAACGCTTCGAAGACTGCCCCATTCCCTTCGAGAACAAAATCTGTCTCGTCAGGTGCGATATACTCACCAGTGGACTTATCTACCCAGCCTGCGAATACATACGAAACATCAGGTTCGGTGAGAACAGGTACCGAAATTGTGTCGCCATCGGCAACATCAGTAACAACGTTCTCTGTTCCTGTGACCGGATCGGTGAATACAACCTGGCTCTCCCAGATAGCATAGAATGTCTGGTCAGTATATGGTGCTACGATTGTGGCGCCCGGCTCGTATGTCACCTCATCAGGAGTTATACCCCAGCCGACAAGCACACCGGCCATACTGTTGTTGACGTTTATGCTGTCCTTATCAGGAAGGACAAGCTCCTCTCCTGGTATCACAGACTTCGTCGATGAATAGCTGAAGTTGTAATTATCACCAGAGGTATTCCATTCATAGGATACCGTTGGATTATAATACCTGCTGTTCTCAAGAAGCCATGCAGCATCCTCCGCCTTCTTGTCCTCATCCTCTGAGAGAATCAGAGAGAGCATCTCATCTGTCTCATCGCTTGTCATTGCAGAGTATCCAGCACTCTGCATATCATACCAGGCTTCTCTTGCCTTCTGCATATTTCCAGCTTCCATAGCTTTCTCATAGCTCCTGGAAGCTTTCTGGTAATCTTTCTGGGCCTGGGAAACCATGTCATCATAACTCTGGATAGCGTTATCAATATCCCCAGATGCCAGAGCATCTGTAAACTTTGTTCTAAGTTCAGCTGTATCAGCAGCCCAAAGCATCATTGAAGCAATCAGAAGAACCGCAACGATTCCTGTAATTCTCTTCTTCATTTTCCTTAGCCTCCTACACCTAGAATGTAACAGCAATCATATGTAGATAGGGAAAAGCATCTGTGAATCTTTTGAGAAGAAAATAAGTTTCTGAAAGAAGATGAAAAAAGGTGCCAGATACACCAGCACCTCAAGAACATCACTCGAGCTCAATGGCTCCTGTATAAAGCTTATAATAGACGCCATGCTGCGCTATAAGCGTCTCATGGTCTCCTCGCTCTATTATCCTTCCATGGTCGAGTACCATGATTGCATTCGAATTGCGCACCGTAGAAAGCCTGTGGGCAATTACGAATACAGTTCTACCTTCCATCAGCTTATCCATACCGCTCTGAACAAGAGCTTCTGTATGGGTGTCAATGGAGGAAGTAGCTTCATCCATGACAAGGACAGGAGGATCCGCGATAGCTGCCCTGGCTATCGAGAGAAGCTGCCGCTGTCCCTGGGAAAGGCTCTCGCCGTTGTTTGTCAGCATCGTATCGTAGCCATCCGGCATCATCATTATAAAATCATGGGCATTTGCAAGCTTTGCCGCAGCAATGACTTCATCATCACTAGCATCGAGCTTACCGAAGCGTATGTTCTCCTTGATAGTCCCCGTGAAAAGATTCGTATCCTGCAGAATCATTCCAAGGGAATGCCTTAGATCAGCCTTCTTGATCTTATTTATGTTGATTCCATCGAAGCGGATCTTTCCGTCCTGTATATCGTAGAAACGGTTCAGGAGGTTCGTTATCGTTGTCTTCCCCGCACCCGTCGAGCCTACGAAAGCAATCTTCTGGCCAGGTTTTGCATAGAGTGAGATATCATGCAGGACCATCTTATCAGGCACATACCCAAAATCCACATCCTGCATAACGATATCGCCGCGGAGCGGAGTATACGTTACAGGACTTCCATCGTGATGAGGATGCTTCCATGCCCACTGTCCTGTTCTTTCCTTGCTCTCCGTGATATTCCCATTCTCATCAGTCTTGGAATTCACGAGCATTACATATCCGTCATCGACCTCGCTCTCCTCATCCATGAGCTCGAATATACGCTCAGCGCCAGCAAGAGCGAGAAGGACCATGTTCATCTGCTGCGAAATCTGGTTTATGTTATTCGAGAAAGACCTGGAGAGCTGGAGGAAAGCTGCAAGAAGTCCGATTGTGTACCCGGCCCCTGCACCTCCTGTAAGAATCACAACCACAGCCCCGATAACAACAAGCGCAACGTACTGGATATTACCGATGTTCATCGTGATAGGACCCATTGCATTCGCAAGCGCATTGCCTTTCGTCATTGATTTCCGGAGTTTCGAATTGAGAATGCCGAAATCAGCTTTGCTCTGTCCCTCATGGCAGAATACCTTGATGACGCGCTGGCCATTCATCATCTCCTCTATGAATCCATTGACAGCAGCAAGGTCTGACTGCTGAGCTGCAAACTGCCTTCCCGAGCGCTTTGCGACAGAAGAGGAAGCCTTCATTGTCAGGAGGGCAAATGCAATGACCACAAGCGTCAGTATCCACGAGTTGATAAGCATCGATACGAATACCATCACAAGCGTAATCATCGCCTGCATCAGCTGTACAAGCGAGTTGGATATGAACTGGTTGAGCGTATCTGTATCATTCGAGAACCTGGACATGATTGTTCCATGCTGATTCTGGTCAAAGTACGAGAGAGGAAGCGAATCAAGCTTTTTGAACATCTTTATACGTATGTCATAAAGCGTATCCTGGGATATGCTTACCATCGTACGCGACAGAAGGTAGTTGAAAACCACAGAAACGCTTACGATGCAGGCAAACTGTACAAGCGACATTACAACAGGCTGCCAATCTGGATTCTCGACACCGATAATCGGAGTAACATACTGGTCTATGAACTGTCCGAGGAAATTGGACGAATAGACAATCGAGAAGGCTGAGATGAATATGCAGCATACGATGAAGACGAACTTGCCTTTCCTATCTCCGAAAACAATCTTCAGGACACGCTTCATGGCCTTCTTCGGATCCTTGGCTCTTGCGCCCCCTGCATTGCGTCCTCTAATCATCGAGATTACCTCCTCTGGTCTGAGTCTCATAGAGATCACGGTAATCGGCATTACGCTCAAGGAGCTCTGAGTGTGTTCCCACATCCTGCACACTGCCATTGTTCATGACGATTATCTGATCGGCATCCATCACAGATGAAAGACGCTGACTGATGATAATCTTCGTCAGGTCCTTCACATCCTCTCGCAGCGCCTTGCGGATTTGCATATCGGTAGCGGTATCAACTGCAGAGGTGGAATCATCCATAATGAGAATCTTGGGCTTCTTCAAAAGCGCTCTTGCGATACAAAGACGCTGTCTCTGCCCACCAGAGAAATTGGTACCACCCTGCTCCACATGACTGTTATAACCATCCTTCATCGCTTCCACGAAAGGTGAAGCTGATGCGATATCGCAGGCGGCCTTTATTTCCGCATCTGTAGCATCCGGATTGCCCCATCTAAGATTCTCCGCGACAGTACCAGAGAAGAGCGTATTCTTCTGGAGAACGACGGAGACTTCATTTCGAAGAGCTTCGAGGTTATATTCCCTAACGTCCTTCCCTCCAACTTTCACAGAGCCCGACTGAGCGTCGTAAAGCCTTGCGATAAGAGAGATAAGAGAAGTCTTCCCGGAACCTGTATTGCCGATGATTCCAATCATCTGTCCGCTCTTTATATCGAGGTTGATATCATTGAGAACCTTCGAGTTCTTTCCATAGCCGAATGAAACATGGTCGAAAACCACGGAACCATCCTCAACTACCGTCTCCCCATTCTCATTGACATCCATGCTTGGCTTAGTGTTCAGGACCTCTGCGATACGGACCATTGAAGCATGGGCAATCGAAAGCATGACAATAACCATTCCCGTCATGACAAGCGAGGAGAGAATCTGGCCAGTATATGTATATATACTCATCAGTTCGCCTGTCTCCATATGCCCGATGTTTATAAGCCTTGCCCCGATGTAGGAAATGGCAATCATACAGCAGTACGTCACCGTCATCATCAAAGGATTCATGAGCGCCATTATCGTCTGGCCCTTCTTGAAATTGCTCCTGATCGTCTCTGAAGCTTCCTCGAATTTGCTAAGCTGCTCATCTTCCCTGACATATGCTTTGACAGTTCTTATTCCGTTGAGATTCTCCTGGACGACGCGGTTGAATGCATCGTATCCGCGGAATGCATTTGTAAACGAGGTGTATGTACGGCGGAAAATGAGGAAAATCAGTACCGCGACAATAGGAATGGCTACTGCAAACACCAACGATAAAGCCCCACCGTTATGGTAGACCATTATGATAGCGAATATGAACATTATCGGGGAGCGGAAGCAGATTCGTATCATCATCTGGAAGGACTGCTGCACGTTCTGGACGTCCGTTGTCATTCTCGTAATAAGGGAAGAAGTTGAGAATTTATCAACATCGGCAAAGGAGAAATCCATGATCTTAGAATAAAGATCATTCCTGATATTAGTAGCAAACCCCGCCGATGCTTTCGACGCAGTCCATGCGCCTGCTACACCGAACGAAAGGGAGAGGAATGCCGCTGCTATAATCACAATCCCTATCCTGAAGACGTAATCCATATCACCTGCGCTGACACCTGTATCGACAATGATTGCCATCAGCGTCGGGATAAGGACTTCCATCGCGACCTCCCCTATCATCAGCAAAGGCGTGATGAACGCAAACTTCTTATACTCCCTGACACGGGAGAGCAGAGTTTTCAGCATAAGCTTCCCTCCAGCACATTCCTGAGTTTATGACAGACCTGCATATACATATCCTTTTCCTCCTCAGTCAGAGAGGATGTGATAAGTGTCTCTGTACAATCCATATGGTTCCTGGCTTCATCAAGCTTACGGCTACCTGAATCTGTTAGTGAGATTCTCCACCTCCGGCCATCGCCGGAATCCTTTTCACGGACAATGAGATCCATGCCTTCGAGGATATCGACCATCGACGAAACAGTTGCTCGTGTCAAGGAAAGCTCATCTTCGATATCCCTCTGATTAGCTTCCCCTCTACCAGCAATATAAATCAAAACTCTTATCTGTGCCGCTGTCAGGCCGACAGTTCTTAGGTTTCTGTCAACGACTCTCCTGACAAGCCTACCAAGTGAGCCCGCTTCAAACAGAATCATATCCGTAGCCATAGTTCGCTTCCGAACAGAACATATTTCAGAGTGCCATATTCAGTCAACAGGCTTCACGAAAACTACATATCAAGGTATGAAAAAGCCCTCCAGCTTGAGGAGGGCAGCACTTATTGCTTTATCTTATTTGTCTTTCTTCCCTGTAATCTTGTTAAGGACAACAAGAGCAACGAAGAGAATTGCCAGAGCACAAGCCAGAAGGCCCCAGCTCTGAAATGCGATTGCTATTGCATTAGGCATACTCTACCTCCTTATCAGCCGAAAATCGGAAGGAGCTCTGAAAGCAGAAGTCCTCCAGCGAGAACGGACGCAATCTGACCAGATACATTTGCACCGAGAGCGAACGGCAGAAGATGATTCTGCTTGTTGGCTTCAATACCGATCTTCTGAACAACACGTGAAGACATTGGGAATGCAGAGATTCCAGCACCACCGATAAGCGGATTGATACTCTTCTCCTTCGGAAGGAAGATGTTGACTATCTTGAGGAAGACAACACCACAAGCTGTATCGAAGATGAATGCGACAAGGCCGAATGCCATGATCATCAGAGTTGCAGGCTGCAGAAGTGCAGGACCGGACATCATCGGGGAAATAGCAAGGCCGAGCAGCAGTGTGATAAGCGGTGAAAGCATATCCTGTGCAGCTCTGGAAAGATTATCAAGAACACCACACTCCCTGAGAAGGTTGCCGAACATGAGCATACCTACCAGTGCAGCTGAATCAGGTGCGAGGATACCACAGACAATTGTCGTTACAATCGGGAAAACGATTCTTGTTGTCTTCGATACCGATGCTGCTGAATAGTGCATCTGGATAGCTCTCTCCTTCTTTGTTGTGGTTGCCTTGAGCACGATTGGCTGAATCATTGGAACAAGAGCCATGTAGCAGTAAGCAACAACAAGAATTGCAGCAACATAGTTGGAATTGAGACGCTGGGAAACAAGAATTGCTGTCGGACCATCTGCAGCTCCGATGATACCGATGGAAGCGGCATCATTGAGAGGGAAGCCAAGAAGGGATGCGATAATCATCGAGATGAAGATACCACCCTGTCCAGCTGCTCCGATGAAGATCAGCCATGGCTTTGAGATAAGAGGACCGAAATCAATCATTGCTCCGATTCCGATGAAGAGAAGAAGCGGGAAAGCTTCTGCGCTCTCGATACCGACATTGAACAGCCACTGCAGGATTGCATTGTCCTGGAGCATGACTGAACCCGGAAGGTTGACGAGAATCGCTCCGAAACCCATTGGAAGGAGGAGTGTTGGCTCCATCCCCTTCTTGATTGCAAGGTAGATCAGGATGAGACCTACTACAATCATTATCAATTGATAAACCAATTCGGTATTCATAATGTCTTGATTCTACAGTAATGGCCCAAGCTTGTCACTCCAAAGAACGCAAAGATATGGAAACTTATCATCCTAAAACGGGAAAATCCGCTATAAGCCATCTTTTCTGCACATAAAAACCTGTTTTTGACCACATTTTAATGTAATTCATTATAAAACAATTAAATAGAATTTTCTGCAAATTTTTGTTGACCGGTTAACAAAACCGATTTACTGTTTAATTAGAACGAAACGTTCGTCGAGTAAAAAGGAGAAAAGAATGAAGAAAGCTTTAGCTCTTATGCTCATTGCATTCATCGTAGTCTCCGGTGCATTCGCCGGTGGCTCAAAGGAAGACTCCGGAAAAACCGAAATCTATTTCCTCAACTTCAAGCCGGAAATCGCGGATGTATACACAGATATAGTGAAACCAGCATTTGAAAGCGCTTATCCGCAGTATACGCTGAAGGTTGTTACAGCAGCTTCCAATCAGTATCAGTCGACACTGAGAAGCGAGCTGTCGAAGTCCGCTCCGCCGACAATCTTCCAGGTCAATGGACCTGTAGGAATTGCAGAGAACGTCAATACTGTAGCACCTCTGCAGGATACGGATTTCTACAATCTCCTCGCAGACAAGGGAATGGCACTCTCCCTCGATGGCAATGTCGTTGCAGTACCATATGCAGTAGAAGGCTATGGAATCATCTACAACGATGCAATCATGAGAAAGTACTTTGCCCTTCCTGACAAGGCTGTAGACATCTCCTCTGCTGAAGAGATTACCAGCTTCGAGACCCTCAAGGCTGTTGTCGAGGATATGACAGCGCATCTCGATGAGCTCGGAATCCGGGGAGTATTCGCTTCCACATCATTCATGCCAGGCTCAGAGTGGAGATGGACAACCCACCTCGTAAACCCTGTACTCCAGGCTGAATTCGGCGATCTCGCAACAGCACAGAGCGCGAAGACATTCGAGTTTAAATACTCAAAGAACTTCCAGAACATCTTTGATCTCTACCTCAACAATTCGATAACACCGAAGGGAATGATAGGCTCAAAGGCAGATGCTGACAGTATGGCTGAATTTGCACTTGGCCAGGTTGCAATGGTACAGAACGGAAACTGGGCAGCGGCACAGATTCTCGGAACACAGGGCAACGTAGTCGCAGATGAGGATATCAAGTTCCTCCCGATCTACATGGATCTCGAAGGCGAAGAGACAAAGGGCATCAATGTAGGAACTGAGAACTACCTTGCATTCAACAAGAACGCATCTGCAGAAGCACTTGAAGGTGCAGATACATTCCTTACATGGCTCTACAGCAGCCCGGAAGGAAAGGAAATCGTAACAAATGACCTTATGTTCATCACTCCGTTCTCATCCTTCTCTTCAGATGAGGTTCCAAACGATCCTCTCGCAAGACAGGTCAACATCTGGATGAACAAAGATGGCGTCACATCCATTCCTTGGGTATTCAATGGAATCCCATCAGAACAGTGGAAGGCTGATTTTGCTCAGGCAATGCTCGAGTACATCAACGGAAACTATACATGGGATCAGGTGACAGCAACCGCTCAGGATGCGTGGGCACGCGAAGCTGAGCTTACCGGAAGGTAATAAAACAGATACAGGGCCGTCACTGACGGCTCTGGTTTTCAGGTAACAAAATGGAAAAAGCACTCAGAAAATATTTCCCATTATTCGCTCTTCCTGCACTGATATGCTTCTCTCTTGCGTTTCTCATCCCGATGGTGTGGGGATTCGTACTCTCCTTCTGTGAATTCGCGACAATAACAGATGCGACATTTGTAGGATTCCAGAACTATGTGAGGGCGTTCACCGTTGACAATTATTTCACACAGGCATTCTGGTTCACACTCGGCTTCACGATTGTGACAGTTATATCGATAAATATACTTGCTTTTGCACTGGCACTTGCACTGACAAGGAATATTCCTGGAACAAACGCTTTCCGGACAATCTTCTTCATGCCGAACCTAATCGGAGGAATAGTCCTTGGCTGGATCTGGCAGGTGGTCCTGAATGGAGTACTGGCTGGTTTCGAAAAGACACTTCTTTCCGATGCAAGCTATGGATTCTGGGGACTTGTAATCCTGATGAACTGGCAGAATATCGGGTACATGATGGTCATATATATTGCAGCAATTCAGAATGTCCCTACAGATATGCTGGAAGCTGCAGCCATAGATGGAGCAAATGGCAGGACTACCCTCTTCAAGATAATAATACCTTCAGTCATGCCAAGTATCACAATATGTCTGTTCCTGACACTTACAAATGGTTTCAAGCTGTACGACCAGAACCTCGCGCTTACAAATGGAGCTCCTAACCATCAGACGGAAATGCTTGCCCTGAACATATTCAACACATTCTACTCGCGTGTGGGTTTCGAAGGTGTCGGACAGGCAAAGGCTGTGATTTTCACAATACTCGTTGCAGCAATAGCGCTTCTGCAGCTTGTGGCGACAAGAAGGAAGGAGGTTGAGAACTGATATGGCTCAGGTTGGAAAGAAATACACGAACATAATAATCTTCCTTATCCTCCTCGTCGTTGCTGCATTCATAATCTTCCCGATTCTTGTAGTCCTGATGAACTCAGTCAAAGGAAATCTGTTCATATCATCAACAGGTGCATTCAAGCTTCCGAATGAGCAGAGCTTCGTCGGATTCAGCAATTACGTCAATGGCGCAGAGAGAATAAGCTTCTTCAGCGCATTCGGATACTCTCTGTGGATAACAATCGCGTCGGTAGCATTCATACTGCTTCTGACAAGTATGCTCGCCTGGTACATAACGAGAGTGAAAGGAAAGGTGACATCTGCAATCTATTACCTTCTTGTATTCTCGATGATCGTCCCCTTCCAGATGGTCATGTTCACGATGAGCAAGTTCGCAAACATGATCCACATAGACAATCCTGTGGGAATCATAATACTCTATGTCGGCTTTGGCTGCGGAATGAGCACTTTCATGTTCAGCGGATTCATAAAGAGCATCCCACTGGCCCTCGAGGAAGCGGCAATGATCGATGGTGCGACACCTGTGAAGACATTCTTCTCCGTCGTGCTGCCGATGCTCAAAAGCACAGCTATCACAATAGCCATTCTCGAGACTATGTGGGTATGGAATGACTATCTCATGCCTTACCTTGTAATAGGAACTGAATACAGGACAATCCCTGTCGCTATCCAGTACCTCAGAGGTGGCTATGGCTCCGTCGATATGGGCTCTATGATGGCTATGCTCGTGCTTGCAATGATCCCGGTCATCGTATTCTATCTCTTCTGCCAGAAATACATCATCAAGGGTGTACTTGCAGGAGCTGTCAAGGGCTGATCTATGAAGGCGAAACGAACGACAATACAGGATATTGCAGAGAAAACAGGATATTCCAAAACGGCAGTTTCCTTTGCGTTCAATTCGCCTGCCAGAATCTCGAAGGAAGCTGTAGAGAAGATACTGAAAGCGGCCAAGGAGCTCGATTATATCCCAGATCCCATGGCAAGGAATTTCTCGCTTGGGCGTCATATGGCATTGGGCTTCATCCTTCCTCAGAGAGTGGAATCATCGCTGGCGAATCCCTATATGCAGGCTGTAGTAAATGGAATAGCACTGGTGTGTCAGGAAAAGGGATATATGCTTACCCTGATTCCCCCACTCCATTCATCCATTCCAGAAGCAATAAAGAACGCTACAGTGGATGGAATTATCACAATAGGGCTCACTGTCGATAACGCGATAAAGAACATCCTCCGTCGCCGCCAGCTCCCGATTGTCGCAATAGACAGCAACAATGATGGAGAGCTGCATACAGTATCAATCGACGATGAGAAAGCTGCGGAGATGCAGCTTTGCAGGGTGCTGGAGAAAGGACACAGGAAGATTGCCATCCTAACTCTTCCTGACGACGTTTACTCCAAAGCCAGAGAGAACGAGGAGACTATAGTAAAGAAGAGGAAGAAAGGATATGTGAAGGCACTTGAAAAGTACTCAATGTCACTTTCTGACCTCATCATCACATCATGTGAGACAACAATGGATGCAGGCAGAAAAGAAGCTGGAAAAATCCTCTCTGCATCCAATCCAAGCTGTTTCGTGACAATGTCGGATGCTGTTGCATTCGGAATCATGGAAACACTTGAGGATATGAATTCTGATATCTCGG
>CALXXO010000048.1 GCA_944392705.1 uncultured Spirochaetaceae bacterium | reverse complement strand
GTTCGATTTATTGATGGTTCATCCCAAATTTAGGCACAGCTGTTTTGCTTTTTGCATATAATTTACAGGTTACATTTCTTTGTATTGCTGTTTCGGTACGGGGAACAAAATTGGGACCTATTCTTTATCCCTTTTATGCACCTTTTAGCAATTGACTTTTACGTGGAGAACCTTTCCTTACAATCGGCCTTATCTGTAAAGAAGACGGTTTGTAATATTGTATTTGTAATTTATTATACAATATATAAATAATTTGCTTGAATATAATTAATTTCTTGCAATCTCTGTTTGACAGCTGTAATTAGTGCAAGTAGAATGACGGTAGAATATCCTAAAAGGAGAAACCAATGAGGAAAACACTTGCTGTGCTGCTTATGGCAGTCCTTTCTTTCTCGGTTTTTGCATCTGGCGCGACAGAGGGCGCTGCAGATGGATCTCTTATGCTCGGTATGGTAACTGATTCCGGAACAATTGATGACCGTTCATTCAATCAGGGAACATATGAAGGAGTAGCGAAAGCTGCAGAGGAACTTGGTCTCCAGTGCACATATCTCCGCCCTGCCGGAACAACAACCACTGATTACCTTACAGCTATTTCTGATCTCTATGATAACGGCTACAGATTCATTGCCTGCCCAGGTTATCTTTTTGCGGAAGCTGTTGCTCAGGCACAGGAGATGTACCCGGATCTCATGCTGATCATCATCGATGATGCCCTTGCTTCAGGTATCGGAGAGAATACAGTCGCCATTACATTCAAGGAGCAGGAATCTGGATTCATGGCAGGTCTTGCTACAGCACTCAAGCTTCAGAGCGGCGATGTAGGCTTTGTTGGTGGTCTCGAGATTCCAGCTGTACAGAAGTTCAACTGGGGATTCCAGCAGGGCGTTAAATATGCAAACGAGAATTTTGGAACAACTATCAATATGGATCCTTCGAACTTCGTTTATCAGGGATCATTTGCAGATCTTGCTGGTGGCCAGCAGCTTGCAGTCGCTATGTACGACAAGGGCGTTGACGCAATCTTCGCAGCTGCAGGTGGAACTGGAGTTGGTGTCATCAACGAAGCGAAGAACCGCCGCCTTGCTGGACAGGACGTCTGGGCAGTAGGTGTTGATGTTGACCAGTATTCTGTTGGCGATATGGGAAATGGTGAATCCTGTATCCTCACATCCGCTATGAAGGATGTAACAGGCGTTGCATATGACCAGGCAATGGCAGCGGCAAATGGAACATTCGAAGGTGGAAAGCACCTCATTCTCGGTGTTGCAGATGACAGAGCAGGTATTCCTGCTGAGAACCCGAACCTCACACCTGAGATTGAAGAAACTGTAGCTTCCGTCGCAGAGCTGATCAAGAATGGTACAATCACTGTTCAGGATACAGCTGATGGACTCATTCCATAATCACATAGGATGAAATAGTCAGGCCGCCCGATTCTGGCGGCCTTTTCTCGAATGCACCATGTGGTGCCCTCTTTAATGGGAGAAGCCATTGAACTACGTTATAGAAATGATTGATATCTGGAAGGAATTTCCGGGGATTATCGCGAATGCCGGAATAACCTTACAGGTCAAGGAAGGTGAGATTCACGCGATATTAGGCGAGAACGGCGCTGGAAAATCCACGCTGATGAGCATCCTTTTCGGACTTTATCATGCGGACAGGGGAACGATAAAGGTCAGGGGCAAGGAAGTGCATATAAAAAGCCCCAACGATGCTTTCGACCTCGGCATCGGAATGGTCCACCAGCATTTTCAGCTCGTCCACAATTTCACAGTTGCTGAAAATATCATAATGGGAAAGGAAGGGGGCTTTGTTTACGATATAAAGAAGGCTTCCAAGAAGATAAAGGAAATATCCGAGCGCTACGGTCTTTCAATTGAACCGGATATGGTTATCGAGGATATAACTGTCGGTATGCAGCAGAGGGTTGAGATCCTTAAGATGCTCTATCGCGATGCCGATATCCTCATATTCGATGAGCCTACAGCGGTTCTTACTCCTCAGGAAATCGATGAGCTTATGCAGATTATGAAGAATCTTGCAGCGGAAGGGAAATCGATAATACTCATAACCCATAAGCTCGATGAGATAAAAGCCGTTGCTGACAGGTGCACTATCATAAGGCGTGGAAAGCTGATTGGTGTTGTGGATGTGGCGAAAGCCAGTGTGGAGGATATGGCCGCGGCAATGGTCGGTCGCCCTGTATCTTTCAAAGTCGAGAAGGCTCCTTGCAGAATCGGGCGTCCTATTCTTGAGATTGAAAACCTCTCTGTCATGAACAGCAAGAAAGTCCTCGGCGTCAAGAATTTCTCCCTCACCGTCAATGGTGGCGAGATAGTAGGTCTCGCTGGTGTCGATGGAAATGGGCAGACGGAGCTTGTTGAAGCCATAACAGGACTTAGGAAAGTAGATTCTGGTACGATAAAGTTCAATGGCAGGGATATAACCAATCTATCAATTGCAGAGCGCAATGCGATGGGCCTTGGACATATACCTGAAGACAGGCAGAAAAGAGGGCTTATCCTCTCAGCGCCTTTGTCTTCTAATATGGTGATAAAGGAATTTAGACATAGACCTTTCTCCAACCATGGCATTCTCGACTATCCTGCAATAAGGGAGTATTCCGAAGAGATAATCGAGAAATTCGATGTGCGTTCCGGTGAGGGCGTTGATTCCCTTGCGGGAAAGCTCTCTGGCGGTAATCAACAGAAGGCAATCATCGGACGTGAGATTACATCTGACCCAGATCTCCTGATTGCAGTACAGCCTACACGTGGTCTTGATGTAGGAGCGATAGAATATATCCACAAACAGCTTGTTGAGGAAAGGGATAAGGGAAAGGCTGTCCTCCTTGTCTCTTTCGAACTGGACGAGATCTTCAATCTTTCTGACAGAATAGCAGTCATATCCTCTGGAAAGCTTATAGACATTGTCGATACAGCTTCAACCGATGAGCACTCCGTTGGCTTGATGATGGCTGGCATAAGGAAGGGGGAGAGCGATGAATAAGAAAAAAGTGATAAACAAGCCACTTGAAGCGAGAAAGGCATCTCCTCTTGTAGTTTCCCTTTCCGCGGTGTTCCTTGGAATCGTCGCAGGCTGTGTCTTCATTCTATGCATTGGCAAGAATCCATTTGCAGGTTTCGAGAGAATCCTCTTTGGGGCTCTCTCCAACACAAGGAGGATTGGCAATACCTTGGGAATGTCCACGCAGCTGATTCTGATAGGACTTTCGGTAGCATTTGCCTTCAAGACAGGGCTTTTCAATATCGGGGCACCTGGACAGATGCTTATAGGAGGTATTACGGGATCCATTCTTGCATATTACCTGCCTATGGATATGCCGAGGATAATCTATCTGCCGCTCATAGTCATTGCTTCGATGCTCACAGGTGCACTGTGGGGATTCTTGTCAGGCTTCTTGAAGGCTAAATTCAATGTGCACGAGGTCGTATCGACAATCATGCTCAACTGGATTGCTTACTGGATAGTCTATGATTTCATTCCTCGGTTCATAATCGATCCCACGATTTCCGTTAAGTCGAAGCCGATCGAAACTGTTCACACGCTCCGTGCGGACTGGCTTACAAGCCTTACATCATTCTCAACGATGAACTATGGCTTCTTCATCGCGATAGTGATGTGTGTAGTAGTCTGGTTCATCCTCCAGAAGACCACGCTGGGCTTCAATCTGAAGGCTGTCGGATCCAATCGGTTCTGTGCAGAGTATGCGGGAATAAAAGTGAACCGCTCGATAATGATTTCCATGGCAATTGCCGGAGCCCTCGCAAGCCTTGGTGGACTGACTTATTACTGTGGTTACTCGAATATCATGGAGATGGGAAAGATGCCAAGCGAGGGATTCGATGGAATAGCTGTTGCGCTTTTAGGGAACTGCTCACCTGTTGGAATCTTCTTCTCCGCAATATTCTTCGGAATCCTTAAGATGGGAAGAGGTTCCCTCGCTGCTACAGGAATCCCGACAGAGATTGCAGATACAATCATTGCTACAATCATCTATTTCACGGCAACGAATGTCATACTCGCTTCCTTCTGGAACGGGCTTTTCAAATCATCGTTCTCCAGAAAGGAGGAAGCTGTGGCTGCAGCGCTCAAGGCAAGAGGTGATGACAGAGGTGTAGATAAACTCTCTAAAGAGGAGTTCAAGCAGCTTGCTAAAGAGGGCAAAGCGCTTGTTGCAGGCAAAAAGGAGGGAAGGTAATGGAACTGTGGAGTGTAATAACAAGTATAATACCGTCGGCAATTGCATATACCATCCCAATCCTCATGGGTGCCCTTGGCGGCCTATATTCCGAAAGGTCTGGAGTCACCAATCTCTGTATAGAGGGCTTGATGCTCTTTGGAGTCTTCTCTTCGGCTGCTACTATTGTAAAACTGCAGGCTATTCCTGGTTTCAGCTTCAACCTTGCAATAGTGATTGGCATAATCGTTGCTATGGTGGCATCGACTTTGTTGTCCCTGCTCCATGCATTTGCCGCAATTAACCTGAAGGCTAATCAGGTGATTTCCGGAACAGCCATCAATATGCTGTCGACAGCGGTGTCCCTCTTCCTTGCCCAGACGATAACAGGAAGCGGAAACATCACGATAGTCCGTGCTGTAATAAGGCAGAATGTTCCTATCCTTTCGAAAATTCCTGTGATAGGACCTCTCTTCTTCTCAAGTACATACTGGACAACCTGGATCTGCCTTCTCCTGTGGGCCGCATCCTGGTTCCTTCTTTATAAGACATCGTTCGGATTAAGGCTCAGGGCTTGTGGTGAGCATCCATCCGCGGTGGCGTCTGCCGGCGTTAATGTGCACAAGATGAGGTATATAGGAGTAATGGCTTCCGGCCTTCTTTCTGGAATAGGAGGGGCCTGCATACTTGTCACTTATGCCGGTGAGTACAATGCTGGAAGCGGAATAAATGGACTTGGATACCTCGCAATTGCCGCTTTGATATTCGGCCAGTGGAAACCTCTTGGCATCCTTGGCTCGACATTCTTCTTCGGTCTGTGTATGACTATAGCGAATATGGGAAAGGTTTTTCCTATCTTCCAGAGTATTCCTACAGGATACCTTGGAATGTTCCCATATCTGGCGACGCTCATCGCCCTTATCTTCTCCAGCAGGAAGAGCGCGGCTCCTCTTGCATCTGGAGAACCATTTTAGGAGGAATTTATGGAACTTATGGAAATGCTTGCAGAATCGAAAGCATATATCGAATCGAAGCTTGGTGGAAGGAAACCAGTTGTTGGAATCATTCTCGGATCGGGACTTGGCGATATGGCGGAGACAATTGAGGATGCTGTCATCATTGATTATCATAATATTCCGCACTTCCCTGTATCGACTGTTCCCGGACACAAGGGCAGGCTTGTTATTGGAGAACTTGAAGGAAAGACAGTTCTCTGTATGCAGGGCAGGTTCCATTATTACGAAGGCTACTCCATGGACGAGGTTGTCTATCCGATTCGCACGATGAAGATGCTTGGGATAAATGCCCTGTTCCTCACAAATGCCGCTGGATGTGTCAACACTGAGTGGAATGCTGGCGACCTCATGATCATTACTGATCATATCAAGCTGGTTGCAGAGAATCCTCTCAGGGGAAAGAATCCAGATGAATTGGGTTCTCGCTTCTTCGATATGACACAGGCTTACGATAAGAATCTTGTCGCTGTAGCGGAGAAAGCAGCGGAAGAACTTGGAATAAATGTAAGGAAAGGTGTTTATATGCTCTTCACAGGGCCTTCGTTCGAGACAGCTGCAGAGGTCAGGTTCGCGCGCATTGCCGGTGCCGATGCTGTCGGTATGTCGACAGTTCCTGAAGCTATTGCTGCATCCCACATGAGAATGCATACAATGGGAATAAGCTGTCTGACAAACATGGCTGCAGGTATCCTCGACCAGCCGTTGAACCATGAAGAGGTCCTTGAGACAGGTGAGAGGGTAAAGAAGTCCTTCTCCGCTCTTGTACGCGAGATAATAAAGAGCTGGCCAGCGGACAAGCTCTGAGGGGCTTTCCAAAGACGGCGCTCTTTATGATAATGTTCCTAGCTTATGAAGATTCTCTGCATTTCTGATACGACGGATACGCTGATTTACTCTTCAGTTGCCCCTGATCTTTACAGGGATGTTGATTTCGTCATCTCCGCGGGGGATCTTCCGCTCAGATACTATGATTACATCCAGACAATGATCCGGAAGGACGTCTGGTATGTATATGGCAACCATAATCTGGAAGAGTTCAACAGGATGATGAGGGGTGGAAGGACTCCATATGGACGTGTTGTGCCGGATGCCCATACTCTTCCATCATTCGGTGGACAGCTTGTGGATGGAAAATGCATCTACGATAAGGACCATGATCTTATAATCATGGGGCTTGGTGGTTCGATGCTCTATAATTATGGGGAAAGTCAGTACACCGAACGTCAGATGCAACACAGGATAAACAAGATTATTCCGCGCCTTTTATACAACAAGAAACGCTATGGACGGGCTGTAGATATCCTGATTACCCATGCTCCCCCTCTCGGGATGGGGGATGGGGAGGATCTCTGCCACAAAGGGTTTGAATGCTTTCTGCAATTTATGGAGAAGTACAGGCCTAAGTATCTTTTGCATGGTCATGTCCATCTGGATGACATTAATGCTCCCAGAATCTCCGAGTATTGTGACACGAAGGTAATCAACATCTATAAGAACTACATCCTTGAGGATGAGACACTGGGGAAGAGTTATGGCAATTGAATCATCTGCTATGGAAGATTTCTCCAAAGCAAAACGCAAAGCTAAATTCCAGGGCCTTTTGTCAGCTCTAACATGGAAGAACAATAATCTCATGTCGTTATATGAGGTGACTTCGATTATCAAGCCGAAGTCAGAGACATATCTTGGGATGAGAACGATTCCTGTAGACAAGATAATAGGCTCCGAAGGTCGCTATCATGATTTCTCCTCTGCTTTCTACCCGAAGCGTGAGCAGCTCAGGACGCGCTGGTGCCGTGTCGATACTGCTGTGATGAACGATATCATCCTTCCTCCTATATCGGTATACAGCCTTGGTGGTTATTACTTCGTACGCGATGGGAACCATAGAGTGTCAGTAGCAAAATCCCAAGGTGTTGAATATATAGATGCAGAGGTTGTTGAACTCGATACGGAGATACCAATCAGGCCTGGAATGTCTATGAAGGAGCTCCGGTCCAAGGTCGTGGATTATGAGCGCAATATGTTTATATCCCAGTACAAGCCATCATACCTTCCTATGGGAGATATAGTCTTTACCACTCCTGGATCTTATCCTGAGATGGTCAGCCACATACTTGTCCACAAGTACTATATCAACGAGAAGATCGATCATGAGATTTCCTTCGAGGAAGCGGCCAAGAGCTGGTATAAGAATGTCTATTCTCCGATTGTCCAGGAAATAAGGGCAGAACACCTTCTTGCGGCTTTCCCAGGGCAGACTGAGGGCGATATGTATATGTGGCTTGTCCGTCGCTGGGATGAATATAAGAGACAGGATGGAACGATAACTGCCGCAGATGCGGTCAGAAAAGCAGGAAAAGAGCGGGGGAAGGGAGTCTTCCACCGCCTTGAGCGTTATCTTTCCTATTATTTTAGAAAGCTTTCAAAAGCCTAAGTCAGGGAGCGCCACCATTTCTGAAAGGCGTTCCGCTGTTTTATCGATCATCTCGGAAGGTCTCTGTGGCATCATTTCATTCTCGAGGTGAACATACGGCTCGAATGGAACTGGATGAAGCTGCATCATCTCCGCCCATTTGTAGAGACATGATACGGCTCTCAGTCCATCTTCGTTTCCTGCAGTTGTCGATGAATATGCATAGAATCTCTTCCCGCTTAGTGCTTTCTTGAGATACATCTGCCATGTTGAATCGATGAATGCCTTCATCTCCGCTGTGGGCATTCCGAATTTCGAAGGTGTTCCTAGTATTATTACATCGGCGGAGAGAAGTTTTTCCGTAGTAGCTTCGGGTAGTGCTGTAATCTCCTCATAGTATTCAAGCGCTTCCCTCCTTTCATTGGCTGCGAGATGAAGATCCGGGTCCGATACTCTGTATATTCTTGTATCTATTCCATGTTCCTTCAGCTTTTCCTCGAAAGCTGTGGCAATCAGGTAAAGATTTCCCGAAATTGAGTGGATTATGATATTTGCTCGCATAGATCCTCCTTTCCAAAATTATATCCTAAAAAACCGCAAATTGTGTGTTATTGGGATGAATATGGATGTTATCATCCATGCTTTCCCTAAAGTCAGCTCCTTCGGCACTAAATCTCATATAGAAAGCTAATTGTAATTTGTGCTAGACATGGCCATTTCAGTAAGTATCGATCAACGACCTTCAGGATGGCTGGAAAATATTCTTCAAGACGGAAACAGAAAGTTATTGATGAAGTTTTAAAATTATTCAGAGCAATTATTCCTTCTAATGAAATCAGTGTCTGCAGAGACTCTGATGATGATCTTTTATCGCTTGGAAATGTAGGTGATGTAACCATTGTACACCAGCGGAATTCTTAACACCATGAAAGTTGTTGATATTATTTGAATTTGAACCTTTTACCGGTACTGCCATACTTTTTCTCTTCTTTAAAGATCGCAAGCCTTCAACTCTGTCAGAAAGAGCCAGTGAATATATTTGTTGATTTTAAAATCATTGAAAAATTTTCATTGATTATAAATAATTTAAACAGGAGAAAATATGTTTTATTATCGGGAGCCAGAGCTTTCCAAGATAAGGGAATTCTTTTCAGCAAAGAAGCGTGCAATGCTTGTTTATGGAAAGAGGAGGGTAGGAAAAACCACTCTTATAAACAAGGCATTGGAAAATTATGAAGGAACTGTTATTTCGTTCCAATGCACAAGTGAGAGCTATGAAAGTAATTGCAGTCAGCTCACAAAGGAAGTTGAGTTTGCCCTTAAAGATCAGGGGAGGCACTTCGATTCATTTCATGACATATTCCGCTTCCTTGTAAGTCGCAACACCCCGATTGTAGTGGTTCTTGATGAATACAATGAGCTAAAGGAAGCTTACGGTGGTATCGAAACTGACTCGATGATGCAGAAAATAATTGATAATCTTTCCGGAACTGATGTCAGGGTGATTATCTCGGGTTCTGCAGTCTCTGTAATGATGGAACTTCTTGATTCTTCCAATCCACTTTTTGACAGATTCTTCGTTGCCCTAAAGCTTGAGGCTTTCGATTATTTTGAATCATCTGCATTTCTTGGTTCGTGGCCAAGTAGACAGAAAGCAGCTTGTTATTCTGTTTTCGGTGGCTCTCCTGCAGTTCTTGAGAATATTGATCTTTCCTCATCTCTTGAAGAGAACATCAAAAATCTGATTATAGACCCGCATGGCAGCGCTCGAGCTTTGGTCGAGAACACTTTGCTAAAAGAATTTACGAAGATTGGGCCGGTTCTTAGCATTATGACGCGTGTTGGCAATGGAAAGAGAACATACAGCGAGCTGAAAGAAGTCTTTGACCAAAAAGGTACTGGGAATCTTTCCAGGTGGCTATCGAAATTGGAATCAAATGACATCATGGAAAAACATCTTCCGATAAATGAGAAGAGCAATAACAGAAAGGCTTTCTATACTATTAATGATAACCTTTTCAGGTTCTATTTCACTTATGTTTATCCGAACAGATCAAGAATCGACAGGATAGGTGTAGAATCTGTTTTTTCAAACCTGATTAAACCCTCGCTGGATACGTACATTAGCTACAGGTTTGAGGATATTGCAAAACAGTATTTCTCACGTCTGGCCAGAAATGGAAGGCTTGAAGGTGTTATCGATATCGGAAGCTACTGGTACGATGACAAGATAAGACATACCAATGGTGAATTTGATTTGGTCCTTGAATTCACCAATGGATACGATGTATTTGAGGTCAAGTTCCTAAAAAAGCCTATGACAAAAGAGCTTGCAGATGAAGAAGCTGGAAAAATCCGTTCAATTTCTTCCTTCAAGGCGCGCAGACTAGGCTTTGTCTCGATTGAAGGTTTTGACTTTGCTTCAAATGACTATGTCCTGATTACAGGGGAAGATCTCTACAAATTATATTGAGGGTACCTTTTAGATACCCTCTCGAGTCATTTGGCAGCACTGCCCATTGTCATTTTACCTTTCTGGCTTTCAGTGCTTACAGTCTTGTGGAAGAACTTTGGCATCGAAGCTACAAGGCCTTTTGTTGTGTAAACAGAACTTGTTTCTGTGAGTGGCAGTGATACGCGCTCTCCAGATACAGCAGAAAGATAGAAAGCATCGATGAACTGTGTCGCGTTTCTTCCATCTTCGCTAGTTGCATCGGGCGAGGTGTTGTTATCGACAGCATCGATGAATCTCGATATAGCAGCATCGTGGCCTTCCTTGTCATCAACTTGGATGCTGTCGAAGATTTCCTGAAGCCTTTCCTCTGCTTCCTTGTCTTCCTCAGGGAAGCCATTGGGTTGGGGTTTCTTGACTTTGAGAGACCAATTAGGAATCTGGAAAGCGGCTTTCTCGCACTGGAATCTGAAACCCTGGAATTCATCCATATCAGAGAGGGAGATGGTGAATGAACCAAAGGCACCGCCAGGGAATTTCATTATGGCCATTCCCATATCCTCGGCTTCGCTGTTTGTATGCATCCTGTTGTCCATGATTGCCGTAATTGATTCGGGAAGGCCACTCATGAACCACAGAAGCATATCGACCTGATGAACTCCCTGTCCCGTGAGACAGCCACCGCCTTCGCTTTCCCATATCCCTCTCCAGTAGAGGTTATGGTAGTTTGCTCCTCTGAACCAGTGTGATGTAACATCCACGGAAAGTACTTTTCCGAAATAGCCTTCATCGAGCATCTTCTTAGCTTTCTGGATTGCTTTGTAGTATCTATTCTGGAAGATGATACCAAGCTTTTTGCCGCTCTCCTTTTCTGCCTTCATCATCTCATCCTCTTCCTCGGAGGAGATGGCCATAGGCTTTTCCAGAAGAACGTGCTTTCCGCTTCTTAGGAATGCGGTTGTCACTTCTTTGTGAAGTGCTGGCGGAAGTGCTATTGAAACAATGTCTATATCATCCCTGTCAAGGAGAGTATGCCAATCGTCAGTGATGGTTATATCGTCCTTGTCCTTTATATCGAGCGTATCTATAAGATCATGGCATTTCGATAGCGTCCTGCTGCATAGGGCTGTGATGCGGCATCTCCCATCCCTGAGAAAGGCTGCAGCGTGTACGCTTCCGATAGATCCTGTTCCGATTATTGCTATATTGTGCATCTTCTCCTCCTAACAGAACGCCGTGTAAATTCCATCAGCTTCCGCAACATGAACATGGCGCGAATAAAGCTCTGAAAGCACTTCATCATTCAACGTTTCCTTTTTTGTTCCTTCTTTAACGATTTTTCCATCCTTCATGAGGATTATCCTGTCAATCTCTGGGATTATCTCGGAAAGCTCGTGAGTCACCATCACTATTGTCCTGTTTCCAGTTGCATATCCTGCGATGGTATTCCTCAAGTCAGCTCTCGATGGAAAATCCAGACCGGCAGATGCTTCATCCAGAAGGAGGAGCGGAGGAGAGGTGATTGCAGCTCTTGCAAGCAGGACTCTTCTCATCTCGCCAGTTGAAAGTGTGTTCATCGTCCTGTCCTTCTTCTCGAGCATGGATACTTTCTCCAGCTCTTCGTCGGCCCTTTCCCAGTCCGATGGATCGATTGTGTGATGGAAGTCGAAACCAAGCGACGCATGAAGGCCTGATGCAACAATTTCCCTTGCTGTGTATGTTGTCCTGAAAAATTCATCCTGGCCTGGTGAGACGTGCCCGATTTTAACCCTTAGCTCGGAGACAATCCATTTCTCTTCCCCGAAAAGGAAAGATCTGTAGCGGTCAGTCGCCAGCGGATAGACTCTTCTGTCAATCACATCCGTAAGCGTGGATTTACCAGCTCCGTTTGGTCCGATTATTGCAATGCATTCGCCTATATCAGCCTTCAAGGAGACATCGGAGAGTATGTATTTGCCATCCCTCCTTACATCGGCGTGTTCGATTCTGAAAGCTTC
This sequence comes from uncultured Spirochaetaceae bacterium, assembly GCA_944392705.1. Taxonomy (GTDB): domain Bacteria; phylum Spirochaetota; class Spirochaetia; order Sphaerochaetales; family Sphaerochaetaceae; genus Ornithospirochaeta. The sequence continues at coordinate 1,289 of CALXXO010000048.1, read as the reverse complement.
CATGTTCAGAAATAATAATCCAACAGCCATTCTTCTGCGAGATGTTTCAGTGCAATGAAGGGGTGGTTAATTCGGTGTTAATTATTTACTGAATTTTACTAAATGATTTGACAGAATGCCATAAGTATTGTCTAATTCGCTTAAGATGGCAGGAATAAAGGACATTGCCAGTATCTGCGGAGTCTCCGCGGCTACAGTTTCCAGGGTTCTTAATGGAGACCCGACTTTATCTGTTACAGACGCTGTGCGTTCTGCCGTTAAGGCGGAAGCGGAAAGGGTTGGATACAAAACACCAAGACAGCGCCGCTCATCGCTTTTAAGGATCATCCTTATGCTTTCCCCCGTGGATAAACCGGGATTTGAGGACAGGCTTCTGAAACAGCTTGAGGCAATAGCCCATAATATGGGGATGTGTCTATCCCTTTCTCCTTTTCCGGAGAAGGCCGATGGAATCATTGCACTGGGTGAGTTCTCCCAGGAGGAAATAAACTACTTCCATAGCATTGCTGACAGCCTTCTGCTCATCAACAATCTCGGTTCCGATTATTCATACGACTCGATAATGATCGATTACAGCAACGCCGAGAAGCAGGTTCTAGATTACTTCCTTTCCAGAGGGATTGAGAGGATTGGATACATCGGAGGATACTTCCACAGATCATCATCCGTCATCGGAAGAAGAAGGGCTGAGGAATTCCGCAAGTTGCTTGAGGAAAGGAAGCTCCTCAAGGAGGATTGGTTCAGAATCGGGACAATGGACAAAGCTTCCGGATACGAAAGCACGATGGCAATGGAAGAGGTTCCGGATGGTCTCTTCATTTCCGATCCCGATACGGCAAAGGGTGTTTTCAAAGCGCTTGCAGAACGCGGTGCCAGGCCGCTTACAGTCACATACAACAATTTCTTCCCAGGCCTTGTCGAAGAGGGCGAGGAACTCAGGATTTTCACGCAGGATGTGTGGTTCACAGCCTTCAGGATGCTAAAAGAGAAAATGAAGGGTGAGAGGGAGCAGAGTCTCAGCGTCTTCTCTCCTGCGCGCCTTTCAGATAATACAGCTTCATTGAAGCAAGGAGAAAAAGAATGAGAAAAGCATTATTGGTTCTTGCTGTAGCGCTTATGTCGCTCAGTCTGTTTGCTCAGGGAAACAGCGATAGCACCACATCTGAGTCAGGAAACACAGTTATCAATGACCTGAACATCATGTATGTACCTTCCCGCGAGCCCAGTGAGATCATTATGGTGACAGAACCTCTGAAGAACCTTCTGACAACAGAGCTTGCTGCACTTGG
>CALXXO010000047.1 GCA_944392705.1 uncultured Spirochaetaceae bacterium | reverse complement strand
CATGAAGGCCATGAGCCTGTCGTTGTCAGCGGCACCACCGCCGAGGGAAAGGATGAATGATGGATTCTTTTCCTCATAATCCCTTACGGCTTTATATTCCTGATCCATGAATTCAGCTTTGCCGTGTGCTTTATAGAATTCTCTGATGCTTTCTTCCTCGATTCTGCTGAGAATGAGGTCATCCGAGTCGGAGTATGCAATTGATAACGCCGTAGCAACAAGGCGTGCCTGCGTTGTTTTCCCAGAGTGCTTAATGCCTGTGAAATAGAGCTTCACCATAATAGGGTGATAGTATCATTCCCGGCCTTTTGTAATCAATCGTTGTCGTGACAGAGTATATTAAGCGAAGGTTATAACCAATTTCTTGTTCATGTCCTATGCAGTCTTTATTGCGGTGACTGGTTTTTATCATATTGCGGACAAGCTGGAACCCCGATTCGGCTCTAAGAGGGGCATATTCTTTCTTTACCTCTGCATCCTGCATCATTTCGTCAAAAAACAGCATAGTTGGACATTTTGTTTTTCTCTGTTTTCGGATAGTTAGAGGTGTATCCATATTACAAGTAGGATTGATGGATGATATTACTTGTTTTTCATAGCAAAGAATGTTTTATCTTCCATTACCTTGATGTAGTTCTTACTAAGGCTTCTATGATTTCTGAAGAAGACATCTTCAGCCCTTGAGAGTTCATTGTGTTCAAGCTTAATCTGGAGAATTTTCATTGTTGCAATGAAATCGGCAGCCTGGAATAGCCTATAATTTGAAGGATATATTTTGCGGAATTCAACGTTTTCAAGAAGGGCATTGAATACGGATGAAAGGAGCTTAGAGACCTCAACCTGCCCATTATCGTAATAGATTTTCACGATATCGAAACTCTGAAAATACGCATAGTTCTCCCTGATGAATGCTGAAAGGAGCTTTGCTAGTCGCCCAGTTGCTTCAACTGCATTCTCAATATGTTTTTTCTCAATGAATACTGTCTTACAGTTGGATATTAATCTTTCGTATGAATGATATAAAAGCTTTTAGAAGTTTCTGTCGACTTTCAAGACTTTCTTTTATATATGGATTCTCATTGCGGATAATTGGTCCTGCATGGAGACAATGATTTGGATATCCGATTTCAGAGAGACGGCGTTCAAGCTTATCTATATCATTGTCTATATTATTCTTCTGATTATGCATAATCAGAGATATAATATAATAGGATGAATGTTCAGCATAATCACCAAAGTCCCCTGATTCATCAACGAATATACTGAGTTCCTCCATTTCCTGTCATTCCTTCAAAAAAAAAGCGGGTGTCTTACCCGCCATCAGGGGGGCCAGGGTCATATTGGACCAGCCCCTATCTGGTTATCCCAGCTAACTAAAAAATATATGAATGTACTGTTAAAGTCAATGATTTATTTCTGATTCTGTTGCAGATTAAGCTTGAAAGAGTTGTTGCCTTTAACGCCGGAATTCCAGACCCTGTATAATCAATCATCGTCAGGGGTTCTGTATTCCGGAATCGATGGTATGTCGGTATGGTTCTCCAGGTATTTCTTCTTTGCTTTCCTGTCTTTCTTTTTCTTCCTCATCTCGACTTTCATCAGGTATTCTGCTTCAGCCCTGTTCTTCCTTGCATCGCTTTCGAACCTGTTTTCTGTGATGTTCTTCTTCAGCGCATAGTGGAAGACCACGATCATCATGTACCAGAGGAAGGCTAGGATGAATGGGGAGAAATTCCTGAAAGTGTATTCGAATTCTGTAATTTCCTGTTCGCCGAGAACCATAAGCGTGTCCAGGTTCTGGAAGAAGAGCAGAAGAGAGATTATAGCGGGAAACAGCCAGTACAGCCCCTGCCTTGAGAATATGAATCTCATTGAAGCAAGCAGCGCCATGAATGATAGAAGCAGTGCTGTAAGTGGAATGATATAAACGAACACTCTTTCTTCCGCCTTTGCCGTATGATAGCATATTTCCATGAATCTAAACAGATACAGCAGAGCCAATGCCGATTTCAGCGCGAGAAAGCGCGAGAGAAAAGAGGATAGCCGCGGTCCGTATTACCGCGATACAACAGCTATAATCCATTCATCTCCATTCAGAAGGCTCAAGCATAAGACCCAGGTCTTCTTTGCGCCTTCAAATGATCATATCTGCACCAGAATGGAGCACGTGCTTCATGTGGCATCGATTGCGTCTGCAATATGCCGACCGCTTGGTCTGGACACGGAGATTGCCTGGGCAATAGGAATGGGCCATGATCTGGGGCATACACCATTCGGTCATGTTGGTGAAAGGATCATCTCAAAAATGTCAGAAGAGAGGGGCCTTGGTAAATTCGAGCACGAGGTGAATTCCCTCCGTGTTGTGGATTTCCTTTCCAATAATGGTGATGGCCTGAACCTTACATACGCAGTCCGCGATGGCATCGTCTGCCATAATGGGGAAAGCCTTAGGATGAGGATTGTCCCCACCGGTATGATAAGGGACCTCGATTCCATCACAAAGCGCGAAGGCCTTATACCAGCAACCTACGAAGGAGCTGTTGTGAGATTCTCCGATACGATTGCGTATCTCGGCCGGGACTGGGAGGATGCATACAGGCTTGGCATCCTGAAAGGGCGTGAGCTTCCCGATATCGTCAAGGAACGTCTCGGTACCACAAACGGAAGGATAATCAGCACTCTCGTCGATGATATAATCAAGGGGGCGTCAGATGAGGAGGGGATAGGGTTCTCCCCAGAGATCTTCGAAGCAGTGGAAGCGTTCTCCGATTTCAATTACAGGTATATATACCGCTCTGATATACTCAACGGTTATACGCGCTACTTCACAAGGCTTCTACGGCTTATCGCGGATTACCTTGAGGACCTCTATGAGTCGTATCACCTTGATGAGAATGGGTATATGGCTGAGCACAATATGCTGGCTGCCGGATTCTACAATCATGCCAGGGATATGTATCCGAAGTACATGGAGAGGGAAGGAAGCGACAGGCGGATGATCATCGATTACATTGCAGGCATGACTGATAATTTCTGCCTTGACTGCGCCAATGAGATACTCAAGCCTGATCACCTGAATGAGGAGATAGAACACTCGATTACGGGAAGATGGTTCGATGCAAGATCATGAACCTGCTAGCTTCTCAATTTCCTCTATGAACTGATCGAGGTCGTCGAATGCCCTGTATACGGAAGCGAAGCGCACATAGGCGACTCTCGATACAGGGTAGAGTTGCCTGAGCGTCTCTTCTCCGACTTCCTTGCTTGTGACTGTATTGGACGTTCCTGCCATCTCATAGATATTGTCCTCGATATTATGGAGAATCTCATCGATTTCCTCCTGCTTTATCGAGAGTTTCTCTGTGCATTGCCTGATGCCGCGTTCGACCTTGGATATATCGAAAGGCTGATGCCGGCCATCTTTTTTGATGACTATAATCGGTTTTTCCTCGATGCGTTCATAACTCGTGAAGCGGTGGCCGCATTCAAGGCATTTGCGCCTTCGTCTTATCGATGTGCCTTCCCTGTTGGATCTCGATTCTAGTACCTTATCATTGTCTTTTCCGCATCTTGGGCATCGCATATGCTGATGATAACACAACCGGAAAGAAAATGGAAAAGAGCATATTGACTTGTTATGTTATTTTGGTAACATTTTTCCAATAAAAATAACACTGGAGCGAAAATGTCACTATCTGTTGCAAACTGTGTCAAAGATATAATAAACCGAAGCCCGTTCATCTCCGAGATGATGAGCCTTGATCTTATTTCATTCTCAAATCTTGCAAGGTTCCTTAAGGATGAGGTTGAGTCGATGTATGGCAAGCCAGTCAGCGAAGCTGCGATTATCATGGCTGCAAGGCGTTATGCAAAGGAGCTTTCAGATACATCCCTTGCAAAGGGCAGCAAGGAAGAGGGAATCGGATACGAGATATCGATGAAGACAAATATCTACGATGTGAATCTCCGCCGTAGCGATGAGAGCGCAGCAAGATTGATGAAGCTCTATGGGCTCGTGAAGCCTTCCCAGGGGGACTTCCTGAATGTATCAATCGGCTCTCACGAGATCTCGCTTTCCGTCTCGGATAAATACAGGGCTGAGGTCGATAAGCTGATAGACGAGGAAGATGTTATCCACCGCTTTTCGGATCTCGTTGCGCTGACGATTCTCTTCAAAGGCGATTTCCTCCAGACTCCTGGAATCCTGTATCTCGCTGTCAGAAAGCTTGCCTGGGAGAGCATAAACATCATAGAGGTCATCTCAACAATGAATGTCCTTACATTCGTGGTCCGCAAGGATGAGAGCTCGAGGGCGTATGAAGCGCTCAATGCCTTCCTATCGGATGAGCTGTAGGATAATCACAGGGGGAAAGGGCAGGGGAAAGACCACAAGGATATTGGAGCTTGCAGATGAATGCCCTGTTCCCCTAGGTTTTGTCTCCCTTCATGTTGGCGATGAATACTATCTCCAGAATCTCAAGGATGGCACAAAACGCCTTTTGATGACCACGTCTCCTCTCTTTCCTGACAGATTCGGCAAGTGGTACTACGACAGGAAAGTATTCGAATATGCGAATGAAAGGCTTGTTTCAATCGGGAATGGAGTTGTTTTCCTGGATGAAGCTGGAAGGCTGGAGCTTTCGGGAGACGGCTTCGCGACTTCTATTCATTCTCTTCTTGAAAACGAAGGTATTTCGCTATTTCTTACTGTCAGGGATGAATTTCTCGATGCGATGATAAAGCACTTTTCTATAAAGAATCCTGAAATAGAGGAAGTATGATATCCACTGCAGCTATAGCCTTAGCCTGTCAGACAAGGCATGGGGGTTGCCGTTGCCATCAGGATCTTGTGTCTGTTCTCAACCATCTTCCAGAATGATATAACAATCCTATTGATTAAGTGCGAATAAATCCTCCCCGGATATAAGGATTGTTTCACTGTCATTTACAGAATCGAAACCGGAGGAGGAAATGAAGCCGAACTTCCTCACCCCCACAAGTGGAGTGTGGTCAACTTTCGCTTTTTCCTCTTTGATAAGGCGCTCCGTAGCCTTCTCTTTCAGGAACTTGCATTCATAGATTTCATATGTTCCATTGCTAAGATACAGTGCGACGTCAAACTCCTCATTCTTACGCGCTGCTTTATCATCATACCAATAGGATCCTATCCGAACGATATCATCCCTTTTCCCACTTAGTGACAACCTTTGAAAATAGGATTTTGCTATATCCTCAAAGCGATAACTCACGAATGTGTTTAATGAATGTTCTATATAATTTTTATATAATATATCTATATTTGGGGCATTTTCATCATTCAGAACATCCTGATAAGCGAAAAAGAACCTCAATACATTGCTGCATATTTCATAGAAGACAGTTTTGGGTGAATTTGAGTTTATGGGCGTTTTTTTGCGTATCAGCCTGACTTCTGTCATGTTCTTAAGTATTCTTGACAGTTGTGTTTTTATCGAGGGGTGATTTATATAGGACTGTATTTCAGAGAAATGCTTTTTGCCATTCTTTATCGAATTGAATATCTCTGTCGCATAGTTGATTGAAGAGCATTCGACATTGATAACATCCTCAGCGTAGCATCTGGCCAACCCCTTCTCTTCCATAAATAGTCTTTTGATGTTTTCCTCAACACTGAGATTCTGATTGATGGATTCATTTATCCAGGGAATACCACCGAATATGCTATAAGTTATGATTTTGTCTCGGATAGAATACGAATCATAGAATTTCTGGGAATCGTAATAATCCATTTCATCGACAAGAATCTGCGCCTTGAATCTTCCGTAAAGAGGGTTATCGCTTTTCGTGAGAGCTTCCATCATCCTTATAGAGGAACCAGAGAAGATGAGCTTTATGTTGTCATTCATATCCTCCATTGCATTTCTTATAATGGCATCTGCATTCTCACCATCCAGTTTCTTTGTATCCTGATACTCATCAAGGACTATTATGAACCTTTCTTTTCTGCTTCCTATAAGAGTGAATAGGGCCTCCAATGAGGTGAGTGGGATATTTCCAAGACCTGCTGCATTTGTGACAAGCGATGAAAGCTCTTCTATGGTTTTCGAAATCGACTGTATTTTCCCACGGTAAATGATCTTGACAGCATCTATGGTTCTTATTGCTTCTTTAATCAGAGTGGTCTTCCCCATCCTTCGCCTTCCGTAGACTAGAATGGCTTTTGTTTTGGAGTCATTTAACGAGCTTCTCAGTTCTTTGAGTTCTTTTTCTCTTCCTATGAATTCCATGAGTTCTCCTGATGTTATTATACCTCTTAATGGAAATGTTACAAACAAAAATGTTTCAAACAAATTTGTTGCAAACAAATTTGCACGTAACTTTTAATTTTAAATCCATCGAAGAGAAAATGGCATCAATTGAGAGGGGGAAGGGTGTTCCTCAGCGTTTCCCTGCCTGTCTTTGTTCCTCCATACAGGACAGATTCGAGTCTCTGTTTTTTGAATATGAAATCATCGCTGTAAGTGAAGATTTCTCCTCTTTCATCCTCAAGGTCCATCCCAAGGCTCCTGATGACTGCGTGCGATGCGGCAATGTCCCAGGCATAGCATTTCTGGACGACCGTACCCTCGATTGAGGAGAAGACAGCAGGCGAGAGTATGTGGATTATCGTTGAACCGAATACCCTTACTTTCCCATTGAAGTGTGAGAAGTCGAGTTCCTTCGCCCCTTTCGATCCCATTGTAATCTCTGTGATAATGTCCTTGTTTCCATCGAGCACGATCTCTGTACCGTTAAGCAGGGCTTTCTTTCCGGGATCAAGGCGTATGAACATATCCTCCCTCCCGATACCGAACCTCGGGGCCGCGATATAAGCGCCTACAGGCTCTCTCTTTGAGTTCAGTATTCCAAGGGAGACTGCAAATGATGGAAGCCCCTGGGAATAAACATCAGTTCCATCAATCGGGTCGAGGATGAATATCCATTCGGGGTCATTTATGTTCTCTGTGTCTTCTTCCTCGCTTATTACAGCAGCTTCAGGGAAGAGTGTATGGATTACATTTATTATCCTGTGGCTTATTTCTGTATCGGCTTCTGTAAGAACAGAACCATCGCTCTTGAATGATCTGTGTATCTTTTTCTGCATCTCCCGGGCATAGGCCCCGGCTTTCTCTATTTCATCTGCAAGCGCATCGAGTCTGGAAGAATCTAACATACCATAGATTCTATGATTACTTCGGATTCTCTTCAACAAGTGCTGGATTGTCCGAAATTCCTTATTCCGTTATATTCAATCGAGTGGAACGGAAGATTCAGGATTTCGTTGCAGATTACATCTCAAAGAACCCTGCTATAAGGGAAGCTTCCAGAAAAGGATGCGGCACCGTATCGGCAGATGGACTCGATTTCTACCCCCTTTCAAGAGCTGTAAAGGCAATTGCTGCAAAGCGGGGTGGCCGTTTATTTGCAATCTGCTCTACAGAGGACGCGGCATCGTCCCTTTTTTCGGACCTTGCCGATGATAAAGACATTCTAAGTGTTCTGCTTCCTGCAAATGGAAAGCAGCTTTATTCAGACTTCAGCCTTACATCATCGGAGTATGAGCAGAAAAAAGCCCTGGATACTATCAGCGAAATGAAGAGCGGAATAGTAATCTCTTCGCTCAGGGCATTTGTCTCGCCAGTTATGTCTCCAGAGAGTCTTGACCGTTTTTCCGTCCGTCTCAGGAAAGGGGATGCATTCAAGCCCATTGAATTATCGGATGAGCTTACTAAGGCTGGCTATTACCGTTCCCCTACGTGTTATGAAGCAGGGTCATTCTCAATCAGGGGAGAGGTCATGGATATCTTCCCGTTTTCATTCGATGATCCTGTGAGAATATATGGAGAATGGGATGAAATAGGGCGGATTGCGGAATTCGATCCTCTTACGCAGAAAAGCACATCCGAGATGAAGAGCGTGAATATACCTCTGATTTCAGGTGATTCCAGCCCGCTGTTTTCGACGATGAGGGATTACATCAATCCTGATGATTTCTTCTTTATCTCGGGTGTGGAAAGGGTCGAGACTTCGTGGAAAGCGATGCAGAATGAAGCCAGGGCAAGGTTTTCAGAAGCGTACAAGAAAGATGAAGCTGCAGTTGTCCCTGACAAGCTTCTTTTCCAGTGGCCATCTTTTGTCTCCTCTCTGAAATCGTGTTTCTTGTCATATGATATCGGAAAGCCGGAATATAGCCATTTCGGGGTTACTGCATCGCGCTCGTACTTCGGCAATGTCACGTACTTCAAGGATGATATCTCAGCCCTGATAAAGAACGGCTGGAAGATAGTCATTGCAGCTCCTTCCGCAGTCCAGAAGGAGAGACTGGAGAATGTTCTTAGGGATTTCGATGTTGATATCGAGATATCCTCCCTCTCCTCAGGATTCCAGATAGAGTCCATTTCCTTCCTCCTTGTGTTGGACAACGAGATCTTCGGAAGGCGGAAGAGAAGAGCTAAATCAGTTGTCGATACCGTCTCATCTCCCCTCGATTCCTTTGTCGAGCTGAAAGAAGGAGACTATATCGTTCACGTGAATTACGGCATAGGAAAATTCGTTAAGATCGACAGGGTCAAGACAAGCAGGACCGAACGCGATTATATCAAGATTGCTTATTCAAACGACGAGTTTCTGTATGTGCCTATCGAGCAGGCTGACCTTGTCCAGAAATATATCGGCAACGATGGAAGACCCCCAAAGCTGGATGCCCTTGGCTCTCAGAGCTGGTCGAAGAAGAAAGAGAAAGCGATAAAGAATGCACAGGAGCTTGCAAAGGACCTTGTGCGCCTTTATGCGGAGCGCCAGACTGTCCATGGTTTTCAGTTCGGTCCCGATAACGACTGGCAGATTCAGTTTGAAGCCTCTTTCCCATTTACGGAGACTCCGGATCAGCTTAGATGTATCGATGAGATCAAGAAGGATATGGAGTCTAACAAGGTCATGGACCGCCTTGTCTGCGGCGATGTGGGATATGGGAAGACTGAGATTGCATTCCGCGCAGCTTTCAAGGCTGTCATGAATGGCCGCCAGGTCGCATTCCTCGCTCCGACTGTCATCCTTGCTGAGCAGCATTACAACAATTTCAAACAGCGTTTGGGATCTTTCCCTGTGAATGCTGCACTGCTTTCTAGATTCGTTCAGGGAAAAGATCAGCGCAAAACGCTCAAAGGTGTTGAAGAAGGAACTGTAGATGTGCTTTTCGGCACGCACAAGATTCTTCAGAAGACTGTGAAGTTCAGGAACCTCGGCCTTTTGATAATCGATGAGGAGCAGCGCTTTGGCGTCAAGGACAAGGAGAGAATCAAGCAGATGAAGACAAATGTCGATTCCCTTACGCTCTCCGCGACCCCGATTCCTCGTACGCTCTATATGTCGCTTCTTAAGGTCCGCGATATGTCCCTCCTCACGACAGCTCCAAGGGAAAGACAGCCTGTAGAGACTGTGATTGAGCAGTTCTCCCTGAAGATGGTCAGCGATGCGATAAAGCGCGAACTGGAGAGGGGTGGGCAAGTATTCTATCTTCACAACAGGATAGAAGACCTTGAAGCCATCGCCCAGATGATACGCTCCGAAGTTCCTTATGCGATTGTCGAGTCAGCCCATGGCCAGATGGAAGCAGGTGAGCTGGAGGATATAATGCACCGCTTCGTCTATGAAGGTATACAGGTGCTTGTCTCCACGACAATCATAGAGAACGGAATCGATATTCCTAACGTCAATACAATCATCATCGACCAGGCTGACAGATTCGGCCTTTCGCAGCTCTATCAGCTCAGGGGAAGGGTCGGAAGGTCCGACAGGAAAGCCTATTGCTATCTTCTCTATAAGGACAGGTCTATGCTCAATGATGATGCTATCAGAAGGCTGAGGGTCCTTTCAGAGAACACAGCGCTGGGATCGGGCTTTAAGGTTGCGATGAAGGATATGGAAATAAGGGGAGCTGGAAATATTCTCGGCCGAGAGCAATCCGGACACCTTGAAGCTGTTGGCCTTGATATGTATATGCGCCTTCTCGAGGAGGAAATCGACAAGCTTACATCCACCACTTCCGACAGGGAGGAGGATGTGCTTCTTGAGCTCGATTATACTGGATTCATCCCTGACAGCTACATCTCCGATCCTGCTTCGAAATTCGAAGCTTACAAGAAGATTGCATCGATACAGACGGAAGGCCAGCTTGAAGGACTTCGTTCCGAGTTCGAGAACCGCTATGGCCAGCTTCCAGAGGAAGTTGAGAATCTCTTCTGCATAGCGGAGATAAAGATAATCTGCCGCCGTCTCTCGATTATCCATCTTTCGGAGAAGCGCGGATCTGTGGACATAGAATTCGGAAAGCTTTCGGCAATAAACCCGGAGAGAGTGATTTCCCTTCTTCGTCTCTCCAATGGAAATGTACAGATGGACAGCAGCAACATGACTCATATGAGGATGAAGACAGATGCTGTTTCGCTTAAAGATAAAGCGCTCTATATACTTGAGCAGCTCAGGAGACTTGTCTGATGGACGATAAGGAACTATTTGAAAAGATAAACAATATTGAAATAAGGCAGGGTAAGGAGAGAACTATAAAGAGCTATGTTCTCAGGAACAATATTATCTCACCAAAGGCTGAGAACATACTGAAGAAGTATATGGGCGATTACGGTTTCTTCTTCGAGGATTCCTCCCTTGATTACCAGAAGCTTTTCAATAACAGCAATCCTGTGGTAATCGAGATCGGATTCGGAATGGGGGATACGACTGCTGAGGTCGCAATCAGAAGACCCGAATTCAACTATATTGGAATTGAAGTCTTCCTTCATGGCTTCGTGAATCTCCTGAATGAGCTTGGAGAGCGTCACATAGAGAATGTCAGGATTATCCGTTTCAACGCAGTTGATGTGCTTGAGCACATGATACCTGATGGATCTGTTGAAGGCTTCCATATATTCTTCCCAGATCCCTGGCAGAAGAAGCGCCATCACAAGAGAAGGCTGATGAATCCTTCGTTCCTCAATCTCCTTGCCAGGAAGGTCAGGACAGGTGGTTATATCTACATGGTGACAGATTGGGAGGAGTATGCCGAGGAGGTCCTGGAGCTTTCAGCATCGGAGCCAATGCTCATGAATCCATTTGGAGGTTTTGCTCCCCCTGTTACATGGAGACCAATAACCAAATTCGAACAGAAGGGAATGGAGTCGGAGCATCCGATAAATGAAATCTGGTTGGAAAGAATTGGGAATATCTGAAACATTTCTCAGGTTTGTAGACGGATTTTAAGGTGTTTGTACACCTTTGTTAAAAACAGAATTATGTAACAGAATCTGTTCATTTTTCACTTGTCTTGCCTTCTTTAGTGGTGTAGAGTTGGTTTAGCATAGCTGTTGGGGATGGGGCGTCTGCTATCGTTACGCTTAGCCATTAAGCCAGTAGATGAGTAAATCTGCTGGAGGAATGGCTTTTTTATTTTGATATGATAGATATATCGTTCTAATCAATAATCTGTATGTTTATTATATTTCAATATCGTTGGATTATAATAAGAATATGTTGTTATGGCATAAATATGGGGTAGTGTTGATACTACCCCAATATAGAAGTTAATCAGGATTCAGTAGCTTCTTTAGCTTTTTTCGATTCCGCGATTACATCTTCAGCGAGTTTTCCATGAAGCTCCTCGTAATGATCGAATTCAAGCTCGAAAGAGCCAGTACCAGATGTCATAGACTTTAGTTCGATTGCATAGTTCCTGAGCTCAGCCATCGGGACTTCAGCCTTTACAGATACAACATGGCCCTTTTCTTCCTGTCCAAGCACTCTGCCGCGCTTTGAAGAGAGATCGGAGAGGATTGCTCCAAGATACTCATTCTCTACAAATACCTCGAGCTTCATGAATGGCTCAAGGAGCACGCAGCCTGCCTTTCCGAGTGCAACCTGCATAGCGCCCTTTGCTGCAAGCTTGAATGCCATTTCAGAGGAATCGACAGGATGCTCCTTTCCATCGACTAGCGTTACGCTGATATCAACAAGAGGGTAGCCTGCAAGGAAGCCTTCTTCCATGGCTTCGTGGATACCTTTCTCGATTCCTGGAATATATCCTTTGGAGACTGCACCGCCTTTTACGGCATTCTCAAATTCATAATATACTCCGCGTTCGGTAGGTTTGATATCGATAACAACACGGCCGAACTGACCATGGCCGCCAGTCTGCTTCTTGTGGGTATACTCGGAAAGGCCGGAATCCTTTGTGATTGTCTCCCTGTAGGCAATCTTCGGAATCTTGGTGTTGATCTTGATCTTCTGCTTATCCTGAACCTTGTCGAGAATCATTCCGATGTGAAGCTCTCCCATACCTCCGATGATTGATTCCTTTGTTTCGTTGTTATACGACATCTGGAATGTGAGGTCCTCTTCTGCAATTCTGTGGAGGGCATCGTTCATCTTGTCTTCGCTCTTCTTATCCTCTGCGGATATTGCAAGCTGATATACAGGCTGTGGCATTCTGAGCGGTCTGAAGCGTCTCTTGTACTCCGGTCCCGCGACGAATGTTGCATTTGTGTATGCGATATCGCACTTGGTGATTATTCCTATATCGCCAGCTTCGAGCGAATCTGTCTCGATGAGTTTCTTTCCGACAGCTCTGTAGATTTTGCCAGGTTTTGCCTTCTTGCCGACTTCATTGTTGTAGATATCTGTGTCGGGGGTAAGCACTCCTGTGACAACCTTGATGAAGCTCATCTTTCCGGAGAACTGATCGATTGTTGTCTTGAAGCAATAAGCTGAGAATGGTTTATCTGGGTCAATCTCAATCGTAGTCTCTTCACCTTCATGTCCGATGATATACTCCTGGATTCCAAGCGGCCATGGGAAGTTATTCTTGATGAATGTGAGGAGCGAGGAGATTCCTGCGCCTTTGTCCGTTGCACCGCAGAATACAGGAACAACCCTGTTGGTCCTCATTCCGACTGCAAGTCCGTGCCTGATATCATCGGGCTCGAGTGTGCCTTCTGCGAAGTACTTCTCTATAAGTTCATCGGTTCCTTCCGCAGCATTCTCAATGAGCCTGTTCCTGAAGTCCTCTACAACAGCAGCATATTTCTCCGGAATAGGGATAGGAGTTTCCTTGCCGCCTTCATGGCATTCATAAGCCTGGTTCTCGATCAGGTTGATGACTCCATGGAATTCCTCAGCTTCCCCGAGAGCTATAACAACTGGTACGAAGTGTGCACCGAATTCCTCTACAAGCGAATCTATAGTATGCCTGAAGCTTGCCCTTTCCTTATCCATCTTATTGATGAAGACAGCTCTAGGCTTATTTCTCTCATCCAGTCTTCTCCAGAGCTTGATTGTCTCTATCTGTGCGCCCTCTCTGCCGTCAATGAGCATCAGCGCTGCTTCAGTAGCTCTGAAAGAGGAGATTGCTTCTCCGATAAAATCGCCAGTACCCGGTGTATCGAGTACATTGATCTGTTTCCCATCCCACTGGAACGAAGAGAGTGTGGAATGGACTGACATCTTTCTCTGGATTTCCTCATCAGTGTAATCACTGACAGTCTTTCCGCTATCTACGGTTTCAGGGCGGGAAAGAACACCTGCATAGTAAAGCATCTGCTCTATGAGGTTTGTCTTTCCCGTACCATTATGGCCGATGATTGCCACATTCCTGATATCCTTGGTATTGACGCTCATCTGAATCCTCCTTTTGAATTGAAATAAGCTATATTAGAAAAATGTTAAG
>CALXXO010000046.1 GCA_944392705.1 uncultured Spirochaetaceae bacterium | reverse complement strand
GCTTTCAGATACGAGGGGCTGCAGAATGTCAGCCAGGATACAGTTGACAAGCTCCTTTCCCCATACCTTGGACAACCATTTTCAGATGCAGTCTTCTCTGAAATGAACAGTGTCCTCTATGCCCAGCCATGGCTCAGCTACGTAAGTGCTGAAGCGCTGAGGGAAGGGGATGATGGACACCTTATCATCCAGTTCACCATTTCTGAAAACCCGATGGTTGCATCTGTTTCCGTAAAAGGTGAGGACAGAATCGGAAAGAATCCTCTCCTGCGTGCCCAGTCTATAAAGGAAGGGGACTTCTTCACCCCGGGGATGATGAGAATCAACTCCGATTCAGTGCTTTCCTACTACCTTGAGAGGGGCTACAAGGATGCTACGGTCGATGGGGAATACACGAAGGATGACAGCTCGAACACTGTCAGCATTGTATATAAAGTCAGCGAGGGCAAGCAGTACAAGGTCCGCGATATCCTCTTCCAGGGAATAAGCGGTCTCGATGCTAGAAGCCTTACCGATGTTATGACACAGAAAAAGAAGTCCTTCTTCAGCGCTGGAAACCTTGTCATGTCAAATATCCAGACCGACAGCGACGCTATTGTCAGGCTCTACGGATCTGAAGGCTATCCAGATGCGAAGGTGATTTCCACAGAGGTTGTTCCTACAGGCGAGGAGGATGAGAAGGTCATCTACGTAAACCTCGTCTATACGATTGAAGAGGGGGATAGGTGGACAATCGGGAATGTAAGCTTCTCCGGTAATAATGTCTTCTCCGATGAGACGATTTCCAACCTGATAGACATAAAGGAAGGAGATGCCTACGACGCTGAGGACATTGCCATGCAGCAGGAGGCCCTCAACTCCCTTTACTATGACAATGGCTACATAAGGGCCGTTGTATACTTCAACCCTGTCAGGGACGAAGCGAACCACACGATCAGCTATGATATAACGATATCGGAAGGACCTCAGTCGGTTGTTGAAGCTATTGTGATCAATGGGCTTACGAAGACGAAGCCTTACGTCCTCGAGAGGGAGATAACCCTCCATGTTGGCGATGTATTCTCCCGCTCTGCTCTGATCAGAAGCCAGCAGAACATGATGAATACAGGACTTCTCTCGACAGTCAGAGCCGATCTCTTGTATGGCAACACCGAGGATGGTGTGATCATCGAGTTCACAGTGGAGGAGGGAAACCAGATGGAGCTCCAGTTCGGAGCAACATTCGGCGGTACCGTCGATGGGTTTCCTATCTCAGGATTTCTGCAGTGGTCTGACAGGAATCTGGCAGGAACTGGCCGCGATCTCTCCATCGCCACGACACTCTCTCCCGATACACAGTCTGTTTCTCTATCACTCTCTGATGATTGGGTTGGAGATAAGAGATGGTCAAATTCAGTATCGCTTTCAGTAGAGAGAAGCTACAGGGACGATACGCTTGTAAAGAATCCTAATTCCGAGATGTACGATGGCCGCGATGCCAACAAAACCACATTCCCTCTCGGATACAATTCCGCAGATGAGTGGTATGCAACCGACAATCCTCTCTATCCTTCGGATTCATATCTGATGGCCTATGACTACTACAGGATTGCGCTCGGTTATACCACAGGTTATACATTCGCTTTCGAACCCGGTTCTCTCACGCTTAGCGCCGGTATCTCGCTTGGTATCAACCACGCAGTCTATGACGATACCATGTATACTCCATACGAAGAGCTCATCTACAAGTATCATCAGGGCTGGCAGTGGTCCAACAGGCTTACGCTTTCCGTTACCTGGGATGGAAGGGATCTGAGGCAGAATACAACCCGTGGCTACGTGCTCTCAGCTTCATACACATATGCTGGCGGTATCCTGATGGGCCTTTCCAATTACAACAGGCTCTCCCTCTCCGGAGCTGTCTACCACTCGCTCTTCACATACATCGATGAGGAGGAGAGACCGAGGAGCCTGGTGCTTTCATTCTCCTCGAATGTTTCATTCATGTTCGATCAGTACTGGAGAAATGATGGCAAGTGGGGTTGGTACAATGCTAAGGAAGGTGCAACCAGATATGAAATGCTCTATATCGATGGCATGAACATCGGAAGAGGTTTCGATGTTATCTACGATAAGTCATTCCTCTGGCATAACCAGATTGACCTGACATATCCTATTGTCTACCAGATGCTCGCTGTCGAGGGCTTTGTCTCCGCAACTGGAGTCACCGATGAGATCGGGGACCTGAGGGATTTCGGAAACATTGACTGGTATTTTGCAGGTGGTGTCGGAATCAAGATGCAGATCCCTGGATTCCCTCTCGGTCTCTATCTCGTAGAGAACTGGACTTGGGACAGGAACGAAGGGGCACGCTGGGATTCTTCAGGTATCGGAAATACCGGACTCAAGCTTGTACTTGCCATCACAACATCTTATTATTGATTCGATGGAAAAGACAGATAACCTGACGCCGATGATGCGTCAGTATATTGAGATAAAGGAAAAGCATCAGGATATGGTGCTTTTCTTCCGCTTAGGTGATTTCTACGAGATGTTCGGCAGCGATGCCGAGGAAGTGTCAAAGCTTCTCAATCTCACTCTCACGCACAGGGGAAAGTCCCCAATGTGCGGGATTCCATACCATGCGGCTAAGAACTACCTCAAACGGCTTCTGGATGCGGGAAAGAAGGTTGCAATCTGCGAACAGCTTTCCCTTGCTGATAACCCAAGGGAGCTTGCAAAACGCAGTGTTACGGAAATCTATACCCCTGCAACCGTAGTCGACGAGGAGTATCTCGATTCCCTTTCATCATCCTTTGTTCTTTCCATTGACTGCTCAAAGAAGGGCGTCTTCACCGCCTGGGCCGATATCTCCACAGGCATTTTCCGGGTCCGTTCCCTTCCGCTGGAGAAGGACTGGATGAATCTGGAATCCCTTCTTGCTTCTGTGGCTCCGAAAGAGATTGTCGTCTCCGATGATCTCTATTTCACCGAAAAGACATTGCGATCAACCCTCGATCGCTCCGGTGCTATCATCACAAAGCTCCCCGCCTGGTATTTCACGGTGAGGGAGGGCAGGAAGGAAGCATTGAAGCAGTTTCCAGAGTCCGCATTTCGACTTTTCGGCATAGAAGAAAAGGATCCGCTCCTTTCGCCTATCGGAGCTCTATTGAGGTATATAGAGGACAATACGAAGACGGAGATGCCCCAGCTGAGGGCAATAGAGCGAATCAACGATGAGTCCTATCTTCTCCTAGATAGTGCAGCTGTCAGGAACCTTGAGCTTATAGCATCGCTGCAGGATGGGCGTAGTCAGGGCTCTCTCTTCCATGCTCTCAACAGGACCAAGACCGCATCGGGTGGAAGATTCCTAAAAGATGCGATTCTACATCCCCTTGAGGATAAGAGCGCTATCGACAAGCGCCTTGACTGGGTTTCCTTCTTCCATGGAAACAGGAAGGAGACTGATAGGGTAAGGGATATACTTTCCTCCGCGTCCGACCTGGAAAGGCTCAGCGCAAAGGCAACTCTGAGAAAGCTCACGCCCCGCGACATGATTGCGATTGCCGATACTACTGCATCGTTCTTTTCCCTCGTAAGCGAGAGGGAGGAGTATCTTGCCCTTGCCGATGATTTCTCCTCCGATGCTGAAGCTGTCATCGATTTCTCATCCGATGTGCTGAAAGCGATAAACAGGGAATGCACCAATATAAACAATGAAGGGACTGTAATTCTCTCTGGCTATGACAAGGAACTCGATGAGTACCGTGACTACCTTACAAATGGCGAGGGAATGCTTGAGGAGTATATAGAGAGAATCAAGAAGGAGACAGGGCTTCAGAACATAAAGAGCGGTGAGAACAGAATCATTGGGTACTTCTTTGAGGTTTCCAAATCGCAGCTGGACAGGGTCCCCGATTATTTCATCAGGCGCCAGACCCTTGTCGGCGGTGAGAGGTTCACAACACCTGAACTCGATGAGATGAAGGAGAAGATACTCAGCGCGAGGGAAGAAGCGGCAAAAAGGGAGAAGAGTGTCTATTCATCATTTCTGGACAGGGCAAAACTTCTATATACATCAATCGAGAGCATGGGAAGGATAATATCTCAGCTGGATTATTTCTCCTCCCTTGCATACCTTGCCGCTGAGATGGGATACACAAGGCCCGAGATAATGGACTCCGGTGAGCTCGAGATTGTGAATGGCCGCCATCCAGTCGTTGAGTCATACACAGGAAGGGAGAACTATACCGCGAACTCATTTCTCTCATCGTCCTCCCGCTTCGCGCTCATCACAGGACCTAATATGGCTGGCAAGAGCACTTATCTCAGGGAAGTCGCGATAATAGCGCTGATGGCCCACATAGGCTCATTCGTTCCTGCAGATAGCGCAAAGGTTCCGATCATAGACAGAATCTACTGCCGGGTAGGTGCCAGCGATAACCTTGCAAGAGGAGAGTCCACCTTCCTTGTCGAGATGACAGAGACTGCCGCAATCCTTCGCGGTGCGACTGAACGCTCGCTGATAATAATGGATGAAATCGGAAGGGGAACCTCCACGCAGGACGGTATGTCCATTGCATATGCTGTTATGGAGTATCTGAGAAAGCTCGGATCGATTACTCTCTTTGCAACTCACTATCACGAGCTCACCATGCTCGATACAAGGGGAATGCAGCTTCTGCATATGTCGGTGCTGGAGGAGCGCAATTCGATAACCTTCCTCAGAAAGGCGGAGCCGGGTGCAGCAACATCATCCTATGGTATCCATGTTGCGAAGCTTGCAGGTCTCCCTCGAGAGGTCATAAAGGAAGCCACGGTCTTCCAGAAGAAGCATTTCGCCGATTATTCCTTCGATACATCCCAAGGCGATCTTTTCATCGATTCTGACACCGATAAAGAAGAGAGCCTTAGCGATGAAATACTCGATGCAATCGACTCATTCGATGTCGATACATCGACACCAATTGAGGCCTTGATGTTCATCAGGGATCTGAAGTCCAGGCTCTAATTTCGGATTTGGCTCTTTTGCAGCATTCAATGGTTGATTAAGAATCTGCTGGAAATTGTGTCAGTGATAAGGGATTTATGTCTCCACGGCCAAGATGTTTAACTCAAATTATGAACTTAACAAGGAGGAGCAATGATACTGCTTGAAAGTACTGCAGATGTAATGGCAGATGCAGATATTGTGTCCGTTGTGGATGATATTTCCAACGGACTCTCGAATGGATTTCATATACCGAAGATTGTGTTCTCTGCTATCTTTGCTGTTCTCATTCTGATTATTGCAAAGATAATATGCACGATTGTAAAGCATTCGCTTAGGAAGCTTGCTGGGAGAAGCACCAAGTTCACGCTTATCATGGCACAGCTTGTCTGGAAGCTTGTTGCTGCAATAGTGTGGATAATCGCGATCATCTCGGTTCTCGGGATCTTCGGTATTGATCTTACCCCGGTACTTGCTGGTCTTGGAATCACTGGTGTCGTTCTTGGCTTTGCGCTTCAGGAATCAATTAGCTCGCTTTTCTGCGGAGTGATGATTGCGCTCAATAGTCCGTTCCGGGTAGGTGACTGGGTCGATATCGGGGATATCTCGGGAACTGTACAGTCTATGGATCTCATGTGTGTCACGCTTTCATCCGGTGACAACAAGAAGATCACAATGAATAACAAGAATGTCTGGGGCAATACGATTGTCAATTATTCATATATTGAGAAGCGCAGACTCGATATGTCTGTGACAGTTCGCTATACGGACGATCTTGAGACGGCTAAGAACACAATCAGGGAGCTTATCGGAACATATCCTGAAATCCTTGCAGACCCGGCTCCGCTTGTAGAGGTTGGTGCATACAATGATTCTTCGATATCCATCTATGTACGCCCATGGGTGAAGCCTTCAGATTACTGGCCTGTTTACTGGCGTTTCAATGCTGATATCCTGAAGACTCTTCAGGCCCATGGTGTTGATATGCCTTTCAATCAGATTGATGTGCATCTCATTCAGGGGTGAAGGACTTGACAACTTCTTTTACTTCTGATAAATAGACTTCAGTTTCATTTAAAGTGATTTAAAGGGACCGGCAAGGGTCCCTTTATTCATGAAATGGAGGAATATGCTGACAGAGGATGCAAAGAACTCAAAGCTTTTCAGCGATGTGGATGAGCTTGTTAAAGCTCTTGCGCTGAGGACAGTTGAAGCAGTTGATTCGGTCCATCAGGGAACGCATCATATGCGCGTTGTAGTCTATAAGGAAGATGGAGAGGTCAATACAGATGATCTTGCAGCTGTTTATAATATCATCTATCCGCGCTACAGCGTAATCTTCGGAGATAGGGATCTCGAGCTTGAAGTCTCTTCTCCAGGGCTTCAGAGAACACTGAAGGATGTAATTGAGTTCAGTATCTTCAAGGGAAAGCTTGTCAGGGTATATAGCACTTCGCTCTCATCATACATTGTCGGAAAGATTGAGAGCGCTGATGATAGCTCCGTGACGCTTTCGGATTGTCAGATAGAGAACAGCGGAGAAAAACGGGATAGCATGACGCTGGAGTACAGCGACGCTGCGAAAGCTAAGCTTGAATACAGATGGGAGGCATAAAAGATGCTTGACTTGACTGATGAAATCAATTCGATGATCACCGAAAGACATATGGATGAGGAGAAGGTTCTCTCCCTTATCCGCGATATGCTTGTCAGTGCCTACAAGCGTAAATTCGGAACAGATGAGAATGCTGTTGTACGCTTCTTCCCTGGAAAGACAGGTGAGGAGAACAGGGCTGTCGAGATTTATTCTGTGAAGGAAGTTGTCGAAGAGGAGAACTGGTACGACAGGGTCAAGCAGATTCCGGTCGATGAAGCCCAGGACCTTGTTGAAGGCGTCGAAGCTGGTGACTCCCTGGAGATTCCTCTCGATCCGAAGAATTTCGAGTACTCAGCTGTCCAGTCTGCAAAGCAGCGCTCACAGCAGGTTGTCAAGGAATACAATACAGACCGCGTTTATGTCGATGCCAAGGCAATGGAAGGAAAGCTTGTAATCGGCGAGATAAAGAAGACTACAAAGAATGGTGATTACCTCGTGAACCTCAATCTCGAGGATACCGATGCAATCTTCCCTGTTCGCGGACAGTCCCCGAGGGAGACCTATGAGATACAGGAAAAGCTGAAGTTCTTCGTTGAGAAGGTCGACAAAGGCGATGATTCAAGAGGTCGTGATGGCCGCGACCGCAAGAGAAAGGGTGGGGTAAGGATTCTTCTAACCCGTGCTTCCAAAGAGTTCGTCAAGGCCCTTATAGAGAACGAGGTTCCTGAGATTTCATCCGGAGATGTTGAGATCAAGGCAATTGCAAGACACGCCGGCGTCAGGACAAAGGTCGCAGTAGATACTAGAAAGACCGATATCGATCCAGTCGGTTCGACAGTCGGTAAGGCTGGAACAAGAATCCAGACTGTAATGACTGAGTGCGATGGCGAGAAGATCGATGTTGTGAGATACTCCGATGATCCACTTGTATTCATCGCGAACTCCCTTATCCCTGCTCAGGTTAGACGTGTTGTTACAATAGATCCTTCAACGAAGCACGTTGTAGCTATTGTCGATGACAACCAGCTTGGAATCGCAATCGGACAGGGCGGAGTCAATGTAAAGCTTGCAAAGGCTCTCTGTGACTGGAACATCGAGGTCAAGACACAGTCTCAGTTCAATGAGATGGAAGAGACTATGGAGATCTACAGGAATGTCGACAACCTCTTCAAGTCCGACGAGGAGATTGAGAAGGAGAAGACACTTACCAACGATGAGATTGGTATCGATCCTGATGATACTCCTCTCACTGATATCGCTCTTCCTGAGAGCCTTATCGAGAAGCTTCATAATGCAGATATCTGGTCTATCCAGGAGTTCTTCGATTACAATGATGATGAACTGAGGGATATAGGCCTGTCCGATGAAGAGATTGAAACTGTAAGAAACAGTGTAGAAGTTACAGAGGAAGAGGAAGAAGGCGGCAGCTTCGAATGCCCGATCTGCCATACCGTGCTTCCTGCAGGTACCGAGGTATGCCCCAGCTGCGGAGCTGAGTTCGAGTTCGAATGATTAAAGGATGAAAATGGCTGAAGATAAGAAGAACGACGAAAAGATCAAGGTGAATGTTATTAAGAGGACGGTACAGGCTCCCCAGCCCCAGAAGCCAGCTGAAAGCGAAGCTGAGGTTGAGAAGAAGCATATCGTCCTGAAGAAGAAGCCAACAATCGTTGTGAAAGTCAAGGAGAAGGAAGAGGAGAAGCAGGAGCCAGCACCTCAGAAGAAGGTTGAGGAAGCTCGCCCGCTCTCAGAGAGTACTTCCAGGACTCCTAAGGTTATTCCTTACGACAAGAGCAAGCTCCCTCCGATCAATCCGGAGCCGAGGAAGACTGTGCAGCAGAGTGCAAAGCCAGCGGCGCTTGATGCCAAGAAGGAAGCTCCTCATAAGGAGACTGTTGTCCTTACTGGCAAGAGCTTCATGACAAACACTGCTGTGCATCATCAGAGCTCGAGAATCCAGTCTCCGCTTCATAACGGTCCTGTCATCATCAAGAGTGCAGATCTTCCACCGGTTCCTGGTCAGAAGGTCGATGGAAGCTCTCCGTCCGAGGCTCCACACAAGCCGAGGGTTGCCGGTATTGTCGGTGGTCGTCCAGCGGGTGGTTTCGGAAGACAGCAGAACGGACAGAGAAAGTTCCAGGGTGGCAACAACCGCCCAGGTCAGGGTTTCCAGCGCCAGGGACAGAGGATGCCGCGCCCAGGCCAGAGCTATACTCCGGGCTCGGACCGTCCATCATCTTTCCGCCCAGGCCAGAAGCCAGGTTTCTCACGTCCTGGTTTCCAGCGTCCAGCTCCTGGACAGGGTGGGCCAGAGCTCAACCAGAAGGGACCTGGAAAGAAGCCACAAGCTGCTTCAAGAAGAAAGGATTACGATAAGTACCAGAAAGATGAAGAGCTGGATTTCCAGTTCCAGAAGAAGAAGAGGGAAGAGCAGAAGCTTGCATCTGTTCCGAAGTCGATTGATATCATGGAGTCGATTACGGTTGCAGACCTTGCAAAGAAGATGAACCTCAAGGCTTCTGACATCATCTCCAAGCTCTTCAATATGGGCCTTATGGTGACAATCAACCAACAGATTGACCATGAGACTGCAGAGATTATCGCATCTGAGTATGGTTGCGAAGTACATCTTGTATCCCTCTACGATGAGACAATCATCGCACAGGAGGAGGACAAGCCAGAGGATATGGTACCAAGGGCACCGATTGTTACAATCATGGGACACGTTGACCATGGTAAGACAAAGCTCTTGGATGCTATCCGCTCCTCTCATGTTGCTGAAGGCGAGTTCGGTGGTATCACACAGCACATTGGTGCATACAAGGTATCTGTTCCTGAAAAAGGCGATATCGTATTCCTCGATACGCCGGGCCATGCTGCATTCTCAATGATGAGAGCAAGGGGTGCTCAGGTAACTGATATCGTTGTACTCGTAGTTGCTGCAAATGATGGTGTCATGCCGCAGACAAAGGAAGCAATCGATCATGCAAAGGCTGCAAAGGTACCAATCATCGTTGCTATCAACAAGGTCGATCTTGCGGATGCAAATCCTGATAGGGTAATGCAGCAGCTTTCCGAGCTTGGACTTGTTCCTGAGGAGTGGGGTGGACAGACTCTCTACTGCCGTATATCAGCGCTCAAGAAAGAAGGTATCGATGATCTTCTCGATACAATCCTTCTCCAGGCTGAGATGCTCGAGCTGAAGGCTAATCCTAACTGCCGCGCTGTCGGCAAGATCCTTGAGTCGAGAATCGATCAGGGCCGTGGTATTGTCGCGACTGTCATTATCGAGAAGGGTACTCTGAAGCAGGGTGATTACTACGTTGCAGGAATCTATCCGGGACGTGTTAGAGCCATGTTCGATGACAAGGGCAAGAAGATAAAGAGCGCAGGACCTTCGGATCCTGTCGAGATCATAGGTCTTTCGGATATCCCATCTGCCGGCGATCCGTTCCAGGTGACAGAGGATGAGAAGCAGGCCAGGATGGTTGGTGCCAAGAGACAGGAGCTCGAGAGAATCGGAGAGAGCGGAAAGAACAACAAGATTACGCTCGAGAACATCAACCAGAAGATCATGGAAGGCCAGATTACCGACTTCAATGTCATCATCAAGGGAGATGTGCAGGGTTCCGTCGAAGCTCTTCAGGGTGTTCTTCAGAAGCTTTCGAATTCCGAGATCAGGCTCAATGTCCTCAGGGCTTCAGCTGGTGCTATCATCGAATCCGATATCACTCTCGCTGCAGCTTCGAACGCTATCGTCATCGGCTTCAATGTACGTCCTACACCGCGTGCCCAGGCACTTGCAGAGCAGGAGAAGGTCGAAATCAAGAAATACAACATCATCTACGATGTTGTCGATGATATCCGCGATGCGATGGAGGGAAAGCTTTCCCCGGAGATCAAGGAAGTCGATATCGGAAAGGTCGAGGTCAGGGATACCTTCAAAGTGCCTAAGGTTGGCGTCATTGCTGGTTGCTATGTCACCGAAGGAAAGGTCAAGAGATCTGCTCTCGTGCGCGTAATCCGCGATTCCATCCAGATTAACAGGGATATGATCCGCATCTCCTCTCTCAAGAGATTCAAGGATGATGCAAGAGAGGTCAACGAGGGCTATGAGTGTGGTATCGGACTCGAGAACTGGCAGGATCTCCAGGTCGGCGATGTCCTTGAGATTGTCGAGACTGAGGAAGTAAGAAGGAAGCTTGAAGTAAATGAGTGAGTTTTCACAGCAGAGACTTGAGCATAGGATTATGGAGGCGGTGGGGTCACTCATCGTCTCCGGAGCTATAAAGAACCCTCATCTTTCGCCATTCACATCCGTGACGAGAGTCGAGCTTTCCCCAGATAATGCTGCAGCTACAATCTATGTATCAGCAGTTCCCGACAACAGAATCGATCCCTCTGTAAAGGCTCTTGAGAGCGCGAAGGGATTCATTCAGGGAAGACTTGGACAGCTTCTCAGGACGAAGAACACTCCAGTCCTGACATTCCGCAGGGATGACAGCTACAGGGATGCCGAGAAAGTGAACAGGCTTATAGATCAGGCCATGAAGGAGATAGATGGCTGATTCATTCTCCATAAAGCTTCTCGATAAGAATAGCGGAGTTACATCATTCGAGTCCCTGTATCCTGTTAAAAGGGAGTACAGGGGACGCAAGATCGGGCACGCCGGAACGCTGGATAAGTTTGCATCCGGCCTGATGATAGTCCTTATAGGCGGAGCGACGAAGCTTACGCCTTTGTTTTCTTCTTTCGATAAGGAGTACATTGCATCCATCAGATTCGGGGAAGAGACCGATACCTTGGATCCAGAAGGAGAGGTCATTGCATCCTCGGAGTGCCCGAGCCTTGAGACTCTCGAGAGCGTGATTCCTTCATTCCTTGGAAAGCAGAAGCAGATTCCCCCTGTTTATTCGGCGATACACGTGGATGGCAAGAGGGCGTATAAGGAAGCCAGGAAGGGCAATGATATCGAGATGCCAGAGCGCGATATCGAGATAAGCGCAATAGAGCTCCTTTCCTACGATGGCCGCGATGCTGTTATAAGGGCAGCTGTCTCAAAAGGAACATACATCCGTTCGCTTGCCCGCGATATAGCTCTGAAAGCTGGGTCCAGGGCACACCTTGAAGAGCTCAGAAGGCTTCGGATTGGTCCCTGGACACTGGACGATTCATCGCTCTCTACGAAGGAGCTTCTCGATAAAACAGGCCTTTTTTCCACAATAATCATGAATGAAAGGGAAAGGAAGCTTATTGAGAATGGCACTCTTCGTAAATCCGGGGTGCTTTCAGACAGCGATAGGAGCTTGCCGTACGCTCTCCTTTATTTCGGCAAAGAGCTTTTCGGCGTGGGCGAGAAGAAGGATGGAAGGGTATCCATCATCGCGAGGATATGATGAGAATCTGTTCATTCGATGAGCTTGTGTCATCGGGAGAATTCCATAACACCGGGACAGTGCTTTCAATAGGTGTATTCGATGGTGTTCACCTCGGACACAAGGCAATTCTCGAGACGCTTCAGAAGGAGAAGGAAGCGAAAGGTGCAGAGCTTTCCGCGGTCATCACATTCTCCGTCAATCCAAAAGGAAGGAAGGGGGCGATAGACACGCTCAGGCTGCGGGCGGAGTATATCGCATCTTTTGGTGTCGATATCCTTGCGGTGATTGACTTTTCTCCTGTATTCAGTAAGATATCAGCCTGTGTATTCACCACATTGCTTCTGAAGGCTTTTCTGCCTGAAGCAGCCATAGTCGGTTCCGATTTCCGTTTTGGCAATCCCTCCGACGATGGGGACGGAAAGAAGCTTGGTGAGCTTCTGAAGCTCGAAGGTGTTGATACCGAAATCATAATTGTTGATTCCGTCCTGGACCCATATGGAGAGAGGATATCCTCCACAAGGCTCAGGCAGATGATAGAAAAAGGGGACCTCGGGTGTTTCCTGAGACTCTCCGGTCAATTCTACAGGGTGGATCTTGTGCCGTTACCTTACAGATCAGGCTCTGGAGAACTGATTTTCAGCAGAGCATCGATTCATCAGCTCCTGCCGCCACCAGGTGCTTATGATGCCGCTCTACGTATGCGCGATGGACAATGTGCCGCTTGCGTTGCCTTTATCGATGGGGAGAACCTCAGGATCAAAGGGGCAGGTACAGATCCGGAAAGCTATGAGAACGGGAAAGGTGAGCTGCTCCTAGATTCTTTATATCTGGAGAACAGAAGATGATCACAAAGGAACAGAAGAAAGAAATCGTGGTCAAGTATGGCAATGATGCCAGGAACACAGGTGACGAGAAAGTGCAGGTTGCACTTCTTACAGCAAGGATTAATGACCTTCAGAATCATTTCAAGGTCAACCCAAAGGATCACGCATCAAGGCGTGGACTTCTGAAGCTTGTCGGACAGAGAAGACGCATTCTTAAGTATATCAAGAACCGCGACATCAACGAGTACCGCCAGCTTATTGCAGACCTCGGACTGAGGAAATAACCAAGGAAAGCCAGCTATGTCTGGCTTTCTCTTGTGTAAAGAACATAAAGAACAATAAAAGAACAAAGAAGGATAGTTTATGGCAGATGTACATTCAGTATCGGTCAAGATAGGGGATATCGACCTGGTATTCGAGACCGGCAAAATCGCCAAGCAGGCGAACGGTGCAGTCTATGCTCACTATGCAGGAAGCGCAGTAATCGCAACAGTCTGCTGCGGAGACGCACCATCAGAACCAATCGACTACGTTCCAGTATCGGTTGAATACAATGAAAAATACTATGCAGCTGGAAAAATCCCAGGAGGTTTCCTGAAGAGGGAGTCCAGGCCAAAGGATAAGGAGATTCTTGTTTCCCGTCTTATTGACCGCCCGATGAGACCTCTTTTCGATAAAGCTTTCGGACGCGAGATTCAGATTGTTCCTACAGTCGTTTCCTCCGATATGTCGCATACCCCTGACATCGTTGCTATCAATGCCGCATCCTGTGCAGTAACTATCTCAGACATTCCATTCTATGGACCTATTGCTGCTGTCCGTGTCGCAAAGATCGGCGATGAGTATGTAATCAACCCGACATTCCAGCAGATTCCTAATGCTTCCCTCGATATCGTTGTTGCAGGAACACATGATGGTATCACGATGGTTGAAGGTGGCGCAAAGGAAGTAAGCGAAGATGATATGCTTGGTGCTATCGCTGCCGCACAGCCTGTAATCTCCAGAATCTGCGAAGCTCAGGATGAGCTGAGAAAAATCTGCGGAAAAGAGAAGCTTCCTCTGATGGAAATCGAGGAGAAGGATCTCTCGTGGCTCGAGCCTGTGAAGGAGTATGCATATCCACTCGAGAAGGAAGC
>CALXXO010000045.1 GCA_944392705.1 uncultured Spirochaetaceae bacterium | reverse complement strand
AATTGTAAAAGGGTGCTTTAAGATGGAATACAGAGTAGCTGAAGAAAACGATGCAGAAGCCTTTCTTGATTTTTTCAAAGCGGTTGTCTCTGAAACCGACAATCTTGCAGCAACACCAGAAGAAGCTGGAGAAATGACAGTTGAAGATGAAAAAGCTTTCATCAAGAATGCAAATGACTCCTTCTCCGTAATCGCTATAGAGAATGGAATCATATATGGCTCCTGCGATATAAGAATACCTGGGCGGACAAGACTTAGTCACAGGGCTGAACTTGGTATAGCCGTGAGGAAGGAATGCTGGGGAACTGGAATTGCTGAAGAACTTCTCAAAGCTGCACTGACTGGTGCAAAAGAAAGAGGTGTAAAGAAAGTCGAACTTACAGTCAGGGAAGATAATGAAAGAGCAAAAAACTTCTACAAACGGCATGGTTTCACGTTCGTTGCAAAGGATAGGATGCTTTTTTTGATTGACGGTGAATTCATTGATGGTGAACGATATGAAATAATCCTGTAAATCATATAATAATTAAATACATTTTATTTATGTATAATTTGATTTTCATATTTATTCTTATCACAAAGATACAGAATAAAATAATTTAGATGCAAATTATCATGTTAGCGATTTAATTCACATAGAAAATTAACCGATATTTGATTTCTGTTTAGAATAGAAACTTCCGAGAACTTATTATTCTTCAATTTCATTCTGCATTGACAATGAAATGAAGTTAGATAAGTATTTCTATATGTTCTCGCTTGCAAGATGCAAACATCCTGGATGTACATCATATACATTCAACGGAGGAGACTATTGCTACCATCATTCTCCTGATAAGGATAAAATCAAGAGAATTGTTGTTTCTGCGCTCAAGAACAATCTCCTTGTGCGTGATTTCACAATTGCTGCAGCGGATTTCAGAAATATGACGATGAGAAAGGGCCAGAGAATCTCTGGTGTGAATTTCTCCTTCTGTGTATTCGACAACTGCAGATTCGAGAACACGCAGCTGCTATCGACATATTTTGATTTCTGTCTTTTCAATAGCTGCTCATTTACAGCAATAGATGGACGATACTCAGTATTCTCTGGATCTACATTCATAAACTGCAGCATAAATGATTCAATGATAATCCACTCGAATTTCATGGGCATAGAAACCGATAGCTGTGATTTTTCCGGGAATGATTTCTACTACAGCAATTTCTCCCTTTCCAAGCTCATGAACACATCGATTGAGGACTGCAATCTGAAAAGGACAAGTTTCCGTTCATCCATCACGAAGAATGTCTCTTTCAGGTTCTCCAATCCTGAAGAAGCATATTTCAGGAAGGAGGACTGAATGAGGATTATCCCACACTTCTCAGCAGAAGGATTGTCGAATGTCTATATAATCTCGGACAACAAAAGAAATGGAATCCTTGTCGACCCTGCCCAGGTAGATAAAGATACCCTCGATATGATTGAATCCTATTGTGACAATCTTGTCGCTGTCTTGATTACACATAAACATCAGTCTCATACAGCCGGACTCGGTACGCTTTTAAAGATTTATAATCCAACTGTCTATGCCTTTGAGGGTATTATCAATGGATATAAGACAGAACAATTCAAAGATGGTGAGGTAAAGAGAATCGGCGATGTGGACGTAAAAGCACTGCATATCCCTGGTCATTCAATTGATTCGCTTGTGTATCTGATAGAAAGCGCCCTCTTTACAGGCGATACGCTTTTATCAGGATCCATCGCCACTTGCGGAAGCTTTGTCGAGCGCGCTCTGCTTATAAGATCGATAGAGATGAAACTGATGTGTCTTGATGACAGTACCCTGCTCTACCCAGGACATGGAGCTCCATCAAAACTCAGGATTGAGAAGATGCTGAACCAAGATCTTCTTCAATTCGAGTCTGAGAACAGAGCATTCACATCACCGTGAGAGAAGCGAAAGATATTCTTCAAAGCGTTCAGGAAGGGGCGTAGAGAACTCCATTCTCTCCCCTGTAACCGGATGATTGATAGCAAGAGAACGGGCGTGAAGCATCAATGTCGCTTCAGGATATCTCGGATCCCTTACCCCATAAATCGGGTCGCCGAGAATCGGATGGTCTATTGCTTTCATATGGACTCTGATCTGGTGAGTACGGCCTGTATGTATTTCAACATCAATGAGAGTGTATCCAGATAGAATCTTCTCGACCCTGTATTCTGTAAGGGCTGTCTTTCCTTTGTCAGGCCTTTCAGTAGTGCGGAATTTCTTTCTGTCCCTGGGATCTCTTTCGATATTCAGCTCCACAAAACCATGCATCTCAGGGACCACGCCTTTGACAATCGCAGCATAGTGTTTCTCAGTCTCCCGGGAAGCAAACTGCCGTTGAAGAGCTTCCAGAGCATCAGGGGTCTTGGCAATCACCATGACTCCGGATGTATCTTTATCAAGGCGATGAACAATCCCTGGGCGCTCATCCGAAGAGGATGCAAAGTCATCACCATATTTCGATATAAGCGCGTTGACGAGCGTCCCGCTGTGCACACCCGCACCTGGATGAACAACCATACCCTGCGCTTTATTTATGACAAGGATTGAATCATCCTCATAGAGGATTTCAAGAGGGATATCCTCGCCTTCAAGCCCTTCGAATACCTCCTCGTCATATTCGATACTAATCTCGTCCCCATCCTTTACCTTTGCGCTTTTCTTAGCGCTTCTGCCATTGAGGAGGATAACAGCCGACGAAAGAGAAAAAGCGGAACGTGGAATACCAGATTCTGCGGAAGCTACAGCATCCAGCCTGCCTGATTCATGCACAGTGAAGTTATGGACATGGTGCCTATTCACCGCTGACTCTCCCTATTATCCAATCGGTTCCAGCGATTATCAGGGAAAGGCCACCGGCAATCAGAGCCTGTTGCAGAACACGCTGATAATCCTCGTCAGGTGTAGGCATACCCAACGAAGACGCAAGGGAATAGATTCCCATCGCAACAGGGAATGTTATTACCAGAGACCCGAAGAAAATGGACTCAGCCCTCCTGAGCTCAAGCGACCAGATCGGGAATTCTTCTTTTTCATATGGCTCATACTCATATTCAATCGGATCCGATGAAACAGGGCTGAGAACCATCAGAAGAATAAGTACTGCAGCGATTATCCTCTTCAATATATCCTCTCTCCGAAAATGGCTGTACCGATTCTGACCTCGTCGGAACCATACTCAAGCGCTGTCTCCCAGTCTGCAGACATTCCCATTGATAGAACGGAAACAGAAGGACAGGCCTCCTGCAGCCTGTCATACAGCGCCTTGGTCCTTGCAAAAGCCTTACGGTTCGCACCATCATCCCCTCCGAGGGGACCGATGGTCATAATACCCAGAAGATTTATATGTGGACAACCTGCAAGATAAGCGGCAGCAGCAAGAAGCTCTTCCTCGGTCCTGAATCCGGATTTCTGCTCCTCTCCGGAACTGTTGAACTCTAGGAGTATATCGATGGAAACCGAAAGAGAACAGCATTCCGCTTCAATCTTGTCAATCAAAGGAAGGCTATCAACACTCTCAATCCTGTCAGCCCATTCGATGGCCTTCTTGACCTTATTTCTCTGGAGCTGTCCGATGAGATAAACCTTCATACCCTCAGGCCGTTCTCCTTTCGGAGGGAACTTCTCCCTCATTTCCTGAACTCTATTCTCCCCGAAGATCCTCGCACCTTCATCATAAGCTTCCATCACAGCTTCATAAGGGTGGAATTTCGAAACAGCGACGAGGGAAACATTTCTATCTCCCGCTTCGCTTTTAAGTTCTTCGAAAACCTTTTTATACTCTGTCATCTTTACCTGCGTTCCTTATCTCTTCAAGTCGGGCCTTATCCATAGCATCCCGCTCCTCTCTGAATTTCTTCTTGAGAGCTTTCCTGTCCCTGGACCATTCACGGAGGATAACAAGCTGCTTCTGTACAGTCTCATTTCTCGATGAAATCGTAGGGTTGGAAAGGATTATGTGCCTAGCTGTACTCCTGACACCATCCTTATACTTTTCCATTGCAGCATCAAGGCGTGTCCTGAGCTCAGAGGCAAGTTCCGCCTTTCCTTCTCCCTGCAATGCCTTGAACCTTTCCTCTGCATCGAGCCTGAGCTCATTGAGATGGACAACGGCATCCTTAAAGGCCTTCATCTTCACAACTGACAGAACCGTGTCAGATGCGACAAGAGCTACTATAAGGAGAGCTGCATAATGCTTCAATGTATCTGGAAGGAAGGCAATCAAACGATCGATACCTGGCTGTACAATATACTCAGCAAAGAGCCCAAGAAGACCGAAAAGCGTTGAGTTCAGAAGGCATACACGTCCATTTATATTCACCCTGTGGCTGCTGTAATCCCAGAGCTTTACAGAGAAAAGCTTCTCCAGAAGCCATGAAGTGAAATATTCAAGACATGATGTAAGCACCATTGCAAGGAGAAAGACCGCCACAGGCCATGGAGAAAGCGGATCCAGGATGATTGTGACAATCAATGAACCGAAACCATATATCGGCAGATAAGGCCCGTACAGGAATCCCCTGTTCACGAAACGGTGCTGAGGAACAGAGCAGTAAATGACTTCTGCCAGATATCCGAGGAATGAATAAATGAAGAAAGAAATGACGAGGGTATCTTCCACTGCAACCTCCATCGAAAGCTTAGCTCAAAATAGAGGGTGTTGCTACCAGGAAAATATGGAGAATAACTGTAGCCTGCTTTATAATCATTCCATGGACAGCAGATTGAATCCTTTATTCACACCCTGGAAAATCGGGAATCTGGAAATCAAGAACAGAATCGTACTCACAAGCATGGGAGGAACCGACCTCTTTGGATGGATGGAGAAGAATCACTTCGACCGTGCCGGTGCCCACTTCATAATGGAAGTCGCGAAGAATAACGCAGGACTTCTGCTCCCTGGCTGCCAGCCTGTATACAACCCGATGTTCGGGCAGTGGCTCCATAAGAACAAGAAGATGTACAGGGATCTTGCAGAGTGGATGCCCCAATTCCATAGAACAGGCGCAAAGCTATTCATACAGCTCACAGCTGGATTCGGGCGCTCATTTACAATCAGCAAGATGATGGAGATGCTCTATACGACTCCGGTTGTCAGAACACTTTCAAAACCATTCATGAATCTCGATAAGATAACAGCATCCGCAAGCCCTTCCCCCAACCGATGGTCAGACAAAGTCCCATCGAGGGAGATGACAAAGGATGAGATAAAAGAAATGGTAAACTCTTTCATCCTGAGCTCTGCGCTGCTTCAGGATGCAGGCGTCGATGGAGTAGAAATCCATGCAGTTCACGAAGGGTATCTTCTCGACCAGTTCACCCTGCCCTATGTGAATAAAAGAACGGATGAATACGGCGGCTCGATGGAGAACAGATACAGATTTGCCATTGAGATAGTCGATGGAATAAAGAGAAAATGCGGCAAGGATTTCCCCGTCTCCCTCCGCTACAGCGTCGTATCGAAGACAAAGGGGTTCCGCTCTGGAGCACTCCCCGGAGAGGAGTACACTGAAGCCGGCCGCGATATGGCAGAATCCGAAAAGGCGGTAAAGCTTCTGGAAGCTGCCGGTTATGATATGCTCAATTGCGACAACGGCACCTACGATGCCTGGTATTGGGCCCATCCACCTATCTATATGCCGGAAAACTGCAACCTTGAGGACGTGGAGCATATAAAGAAATTCGTATCCATCCCTGTAGTTGCGGCAGGACGTCTCAATCCATATACAGCATCCGATGCCATAAAGGAAGGAAAACTCGATGGTGCTGGCTTTGCACGCCAGTTCCTGGCGGACCAGGAATGGGTAACAAAGCTTATCGAGGACAGAGCTGATGATATAAGGCCATGCATTCTCTGCCATAATGGGTGCTTCAATATGGCACATTACAAAGGAGTCCCGAACGATCAGGACCTGATGGATAGCCTTCATCTTTCAAGATGCGCTGTCAACGCAGAAACAATGCAGTGGGACAAGCACTTCATAAAGAAAACGGAGAAACCGAAACGTGTCGCGATAATAGGCGGCGGAATCGGAGGAATGGAAGCCGCTCGCGTTCTTACCAAGAGAGGACACATACCTGTAATCTACGAAAAAGGGAAAGAGCTCGGAGGAACATTCATCGCGGCAAGTGCAGAATCATACAAAGGGAAACTAAGGGACCTCCTTGCATGGTACAGGCGGCAGATGGAACAGCTCGGAATAGAGGTTCATCTAAATACAGAAATCAAAGATATCTCATCAATAGATGCTGATGAATACATCGTGGCGACAGGTGCTAAAGCAAGAGTCCTCAATGTTCCGGGAGCGGAGAAGCTCATCGAAGCCTGTGATTATCTTAAAGGGAAGCCTGTCGGAAAATCAGTGGCAGTTATTGGAGGAGGTCTTACAGGTTCTGAGATTGCCTACGAACTTGCTTTAGAGGGAAAAGATGTAAGCATTGTGGAGATGAAGGATGATCTTATCTCCCAGAAAGGCGTCTGCCTTGCAAACAGCTCTTATCTAAGGGAATGGTTCGCACTGCACAAAACGCCGGTATATCTGGAATCCTCGCTGAAGGAAGTCAAGGATGGTTCAATCATAATTTCAATGAAAGATGGAAGCGATAAAGAGATAGAATGCGAAAGCGTCATATCGAGCGTGGGATATATTCCAGCTCCTGTCGCCCCAAAAAGCGGCAAAGTACACATTGTCGGAGATGCCGATAAAGTCGGCAACCTCCGAACTGTAATCTGGAAAGCATACGAAGTGGCAATGAAAATCTGATCAGGATCTTATTACTTCAACAGATCCATCTTCGTATACCGTTATCGTGTCCCCTGTCTGGACATAATCCAGGAACTCGCTTCCTAGGTTATCGACGGTAGGCATCGAATTATCGGTCCACACATCTGCAAGTATCGCCCCGGCAGCTGCAAGTGAGTCTATCTCCTTCGAAAAGAGAAGACACGCTGGCTGTCGAGACATACTGGCGGCACAGTAAAGGACAAGACCGCCAGTGGTCGAGCCTATTGTCTGCGGCATACAAAGAGCCTTCCCAGCCATAGGCTTTTTATAGAGATCCTGATTATTCTGATCGGAACACTTGCCATTCTTATCTCCGAACATCAAAGAATGCTGATAGCTTGCAAGTGTATTGAATCCACCTTTTGAAACAAGAGCTTCTGCCGTTACATTCCCTTTTACTACAGCTCTTCCTTTGAATACCCTCTTCATCTCTCACCTCCTGTAATCATCTCAAGAAGAGCATCCTCCTTGTAGTAACGAGCAGATGTGTATGTCCTGAGCTTATTCGAGCAGGTTATAACAGGCATAGTCGCGCACTGCGGATTGTTCATGTACATCAAAGGACAGATATGTGAGAGGACTACCCCCTGTGCCAACAGTCTTCTCCCCTTTTCCTCTTCCTTGAATCTGTTCATTACAGCAGGAGCTGCAGTGATGACAGTCTTTACAGAAACCTTCTTCGCTCCTTTCCTTCCCAGCGCTTCATCAATCCTGTCGCTCCAGGCAATAAGCTGGGAGCGCGAAAGATGCGGGCATCCTATGAATGCAAGCTTTGGCTTTGCATTCACATCCTTCCAGATAACAGGATAATTCTTTTCTGTCTCCGCAAGAACAGCATCATCGATTACAAATGTCTTGTATCCATCCTTCAATAGCGTCCTGCCCTGTTTCACTGCTTCCGGAGCCAGTCCTTCAATATGATAAAGACCGACAGCACCGTTTGAAGCAGTGGCAGCACCAAAATCCTTGAAGTATGCCTTTGCATCATCGTCCAGAGCGGAGAAATACTTATCCATTCCGGTAATGTATGGAACATCCTCCATTACAAGCATTCCTATCGCCGAGCCAAGAAGCTGGGCTTCAGGCTTTTTCGATGTTTTCACCTCTATAAGCCAGGATGCCTTTCTTCCCTCATCTGTCAGAAGCCCAAAGTATGGAACACAGCCAACTATCGAGCCAAAGAGATCAAGTATTCCGCTATTGCGGTTGCACCTTGCTCCTAAAATGCTGTTCGCGTAAACAACAGCAGAACTTTCAGCCCAGGAGAGGATATCGCCCTCTTTGGGGATATTTCCAACTTCTTCCATATAGCAGGTGCAGGTATAAGCATCGTCGCCCATGATACCCAGGGCTTTCAACTGTTTGTCGTAATCGTCCTGCTTCGAATACATTACGCGGAAGAATATGTCCTGAATAAGATTCCTAGGCACACATGATTCAAGCGGTCTTGGATCAACTGAAAATGGCTGCGACGACACCGCACCGCCATCAATCAATGTATCCATCAGATCATATACAGGCTTCATGACCGAAAGGCCGAAGCTTGTGACAAGATGCCCATACTTTCCGGTGATATCAACCATCTTCTCGGATCCGAAGGTCTCTCCATACATAACGAGAGTCTTCATGATCTTCGCCTTCACATCACCTTCCCTTCCATCGAGAATGTCTCTCTGTCTCTTCGTCAGTTCCATAGCAAACCTCTCTTTGATGATACCACAGGAAGATAAAAACCAGATAAATTGTATTGATTTTCTCGATGGCACCATATTCGGTGTTTATCTCGAGGACAGCTGCCTTGTCATCTCTATGCATCAAATAGTATTTCATTTGCGACTCTTAGTTTCAGTGTATAAGCTTTTTCAGAGAAGTGATACAGGTAATGCAATCACCGAACGAGAGAGAAGAGTTTTCTCCTTACACATACATACTATTGTTCCAAGTCCTCTTTTCTCCTCTGGAATGATATCAAACCATCTAGCCATCTTTAATACTGGCGTTGCATTCATTTTAATCTCGATAGGATACAATACCCCGCTTTTCTCCTTGATTAAGTCAATCTCTGCAGGACCATAGTCCTTGTTCTTTGCTTCATCTCTATAAAAGTAGAATAATGAACGCGAAGCAGACGAATAAAACCCTGGTTATCACATTTTTAAGTAAACTTTTTTATAATTTCCATTGTAAATTTTTCAAATTCTCCGTGTTACTTTTTCTTAATTCCCTTTTTCATCACAGACAAGCTAACCACTAACCATTTTCATGCACTTGTTTTGAATATCTTTACTTTAAGGCCAAGTACTTTGCATTTTTTAGATAAAGTCTCAATCGTTGGATTTGCAACCCGCCCTCAATTCTCGATATGTCACATTGTGTGACACCAGAAAGCTGTGAAAGCTGACTCTGACTTAAACCATGCTCTTATCTTGCAGAAGAAATAATATGCTATCGTAAACTTAGGTCAGAAACTTTACCGACTGTTTTGCAATATCTTCATATAGAGAAAATGGCATTTGTAACATAATTTATGCCATTCGTTTGGTATTGTTTGTTAAAAGGGCCCTCGCAAAGAGAGCCCTACAAGAAGATTACTGAATTGAACTGCTGTCAGCAGTTATATAAACAATATTTAAATCTGGCTCATTATTATTAACAACAGGATCTGTTCCAGGATAATCCGAAAGTTCATCTACAACGATGTCATTTGGAATATCCAGAGAAACTTCAGCATCTCCTACTTTTCCGCCATCATCACTCGTTGTATTAGTATGATTAATAACAACACCTTCTGCGACATTCACTGTTCCCGCACGGACTGCAACACCAACGCCACCATCGATGTTAAGTATTCCACCGTTCAGATTTAGTGTTCCTGTATTAGCAATGTAGAACCCACCAGCGATATAACCATCATCACGTGCAGGCTGAATCATTTCAGCATTGAGTGTTCCACCATTCATGGTAATGTTGAAATTGTAAGAACTAAGGGGGGCACTACCATTCGTCATAATGACAAGATTGAAATCTGAAGAGTAATCACCATCGTCAATTGTGAGGTTGCTATCTCCCCATATTGCAATACAAGCATCATACCCGTAGAACACACCATCTTCAATTACAGCAGAGCCACTCTGGATGCTAGCCGCGGACCCCGAAAAGTTTCCCAACAGAATACTGGATCCTGTCTCACCTGTGTATTTACCATTAAGAATCCTGACATTTCCATTGCCGATTACCCATATAGCATCTTTTGCAGAAATTCCTTCGCCATTTCTGCTGTCAAGGATAGTTGCATTTCCACCATTAACAAGAATTCCAGTATCGTTTGTAGTTACAGAATAACCATTCAAATCCAAAGTTATTCCATCTGATGTGATAGTTGTGCCGCTCGTCATATCAGAACCAAGAGCAAGAAAGACATTATCACCATAATCATCGATAGCTACAAAATCTTCATTGGTCATGAGAATGTAAGGACTGGATGAAGTTCCATCCCCTTCTGTATTTTTTCCAGCTTCTGTTACAGTTCTTCCATCTGATTCATATGAACCCTTTCTATCATTCTGGCTTACTGTGATATCTTTCGCTGTATATTGGTTATTGCCAGTGATTGTAAGTCCAGTAACGGTACCTTCAAAATCCTTAATTACTGCAGTAAGAGAAGAATCCGCATTTGAAGCTTTCACTGTAATTGATGATGCAAGAACTACATATGAATAAGTAGAATCACTTACTGTAAATTCATATACAATCCTACCACTTAGCTTTCCACCTTCAGTTCCATCATAATCCGAGACTCGTACAACAACATGATAGTAAACGGGTACATTTCTTGTAACTGTAGATGATGAAACAGAAGGAGCTGAAACGCTTTCAATACTTTCGATGCCTACTGTATCATTATCCAGAGTAAAAGCATCAGCAAGAATCCTTTCAGTATCAACATTTGCTGCAATATCTGAAATCTCAGTTACTTTACTAGTATCACCACCTGGCAAGAACCAAGGCGGGAGTATCTGATACTGTGTACATGAAACAGCTAGAACAAGTGCAAGCAGAATCAACACTGTTTTTGAACCAATTTTCTTCATTTCCTACCCTCCGAACACGAAATTAGAACAATTGGATACTACCCCCCCCCGGTTATAAATTTCAAGTATTTAGAACTTTTTTTTCTATATTTCCGCAACCTCTTGCAACAAGAAATCATCTGTGCTATCTTATCACACGTTCGGAGGATTAGCTCAGCGGGAGAGCGCTTGCCTTACAAGCAAGATGTCACAAGTTCAATCCTTGTATCCTCCACTTGAGTAACTCCTTGCATTGCAAGGAGTTTTTTCATTTTCAGGTTTTCTTTTACACCACTTGAAATAGAAAGATAGGGAAAGTACAATGCAAAAAACTGGTCGTCCGCGACCATCTTTTTTACTGCAAAGAGGTTTTAAATGGAAAAGAAAAGTAGGCTCACAGAGCTTCCTGTGGTCTTCCTGCTTGCTATGCTCTGCTGCTTTCTATGGGGAAGTGCTACACCAGCAATCAAAATCGGGTATCAGATATTTGGAATAGACAACTCGGACACAGTCTCAATCATTCTGTTTGCAGGAATGAGATTCTTCTTGGCTGGGATACTGGTAATAATCGTGCAGTCTATAATGGCAGGCCATTTCATAAAACCAGAAAAAGGATCATTCCCTTCCATATTCAAGCTCAGCCTTGCGCAGACAATGGTTCAGTACTTCTGCTTCTATGTAGGACTGGCACATACAAGCGGCGTTGCTGGAACAATCATCTCTGGCGCAAGCGGATTCTTTTCGATTCTGCTTGTATCGATAGTCTTCCGCTACGAAGCGCTCACAATGCCTAAGATCATAGGCTGTATCATGGGATTTGCAGGTCTTATCATAATGAATGTCACATTCGGCGGTGGAACAGTCTTCCATTTCTCCTTCCTTGGAGAGGGCCTTGTGCTTCTGTCGACAATAAGCCTTGCGCTATCGGGAATACTTGTAAAAAACTACTCAAAGTCATTCAGTGTTGTAATGCTTTCAGGGTATCAGTTCATTCTCGGTGGATTCGTGATGATGGTTGTAGGGTTTGCACTAGGTGGGAGGATCGATCTTGTTCCAGAGCTATCTGCTTATATACTTCTCCTGTACATGGCACTCATCTCCGCCGTCGCCTACTCTGTATGGGGAATACTTATGAAGTATAATCCTGTAAGTCGTGTTTCCATATTCAGCTTCCTTACTCCTCTCTTCGGAGTGCTTCTCTCCGCAGTGTTCCTCGGAGAGCTGGATCAGGCATTGCAGCTGAATAAACTCATTGCACTCATCCTTGTCTCCGGTGGAATATACGTCGTAAACAGGAAATACGAAAAGAAAGCTCTTAGCTGAAGAGTGGCCATGGGAAATCCATGGCCATTATTTTATCTGACAGAAACTGTCGTATCATCAGTGAGGATTACAACTGCGCTTGATAATGCATCCAGCGTAACTTCCAGGCGTCCATTTGCAATATCCGCCGCTGCGTCCCCATACCAGACACTTGCCTTTCCCTTCGGCATAGCAAAGAGGTCGATTGAAACATCACGCTTTCTCGGGCATTTGTTCACGATTGCAACAGCCGCTTCAGAGCGCGAAACACGTGCGATATAGAAAGCATCTTTGTCGATAGAATCAATCCTGACAGCTGAGTATGGGAAGAATCTGAGCTTTCTGAGCTCACCCATCCTCCTGTATGCTTCATGAACTGCAGTATCCCACTTTGATTCATCCCAGCACATAGGATAGCGCGATGCTTCGACAGAGCCCATCTCCCCATCGAGAAGATTCTCATCACCATAGTAGATGGAAGGCATTCCTGGAAGTGCGAAATATGCAATCACACAGCCTATATAAACACTGCGGTTGAAGACCGCCTTATTGTTGTGAAGCCTCGGCGTATCGTGGCTATCGAGAAGATTCATCTGGAAGAATGCCATCTGGTCCGGCAGAGAGACTATCGCATCGCGAAGAGCCCTTGCCATCTCTTCTCCGGTCCAGCCAACCTCACGCTCAGGGTCATGGCCCCATCCTCCGGATAAAAATCTGTCCCGCTCTCCCATCCAGGACCTCAGAGGGCGTGAAGAACCATAGTAGTTCATCGTAGCATCCCACATATCGCCTTCGAGGTACTCTTCGCTGTCATCCCAGTCCTCTCCGACCAAATAGAGATCTTTCCTGATAGCCTTAAGGCTCTTTCTGACTTCCCGCCATACTTCCTTCGTCAGCTGATCCGATCCGGTTCTGCCAAGCTCTGGGGCAACATCCAAGCGCCATCCATCCTGGTCAAATGGAGGGAGGATGTATTTCTGCATTGCAGACCCATCCTTCCTGTAGACCTTATCCCTCAGGTTCTGGGAATTGTAGTTAAGCTGAGGAAGCGTCTTGACCCCCTGCCAGCACCTTGGCTCTCCATCATCGAAGTAATAGTAGGTATGCTCCTCCGACGAAGGATCCTCAAGGGCTTTCTTGAACCAGATAGCTTCTGTACCTGTATGGTTAATGGAGATATCGAGGATGATTTTGATACCGCATTCATGGGCTTTCTCAATAAGCTTCCTATAAGCTTCATCTCCCCCAAGCTTCCTGTCGACATGGAAGTAATCGACGGCATCGTATCTGTGTACAGTCCTGGAGTCGTTTATAGGATTGAGGTAGATTGCGGTTATCCCGAGCTCTTTGAGGTATGGAAGCTTCTCTGTTATTCCAGGAAGATCCCCATTGTAGAAATCAAGGCACCTCGATTCAGGGAATGGTTTAGGAATTGAATCGAAAGCCGGTGTAGATACCCTGCCCCCATCATATTCATACTCGCCATCTTTCGCGCCAAGTGTCTCATCACCGCGGAAGAAACGGTCGGGGAAGATCTGGTAACAGGTCGAACGGCCTACCCATTCAGGCGCATCCAGGGATGGGATTATGGAGAATCTGTCGCTCCGCTTTGGGGTATTCCTGGTAATGCCCGCTTTCGAAACATAGCAGCTTACACCCTCGTCTATGATGACGAAGAAGAAATGGAAGATATCATCGGAGATTGTCACAGGAGCTTCAGCAGTGAAA
This sequence comes from uncultured Spirochaetaceae bacterium, assembly GCA_944392705.1. Taxonomy (GTDB): domain Bacteria; phylum Spirochaetota; class Spirochaetia; order Sphaerochaetales; family Sphaerochaetaceae; genus Ornithospirochaeta. Next base: position 363 of record CALXXO010000045.1, on the reverse strand, counting down.
AGCTCTGCACCGTTGAACGGTCCCTGTCTTTTCATAGGGTATGTCCACAGAAGCCCTGAGTCGCTATCAGCACGGAGCAATACCTGCTCTGGAATCTTTGACAGCGCCAAAGAGATGGATACGGTCTCTCCCTTTTCGGGGAAGAGAGGTTTTACGAATGTCTCAGAATAAGAAAAGAATGCTTTCATAAAATTCCGCCTTAGCGATACTATATCGTTTCCAAGGCGGAATAGACATATTATTTTACGCCTTCAATGCAGCAAGAACCGACGAAAGCACTGTTTCTGGTGCAGGGGATGCATCAATATCGAGGAGATTGCCCTTCTCCTTGTAGTAGTCGATAAGAGGAGCTGTCTCTGCCCT
>CALXXO010000044.1 GCA_944392705.1 uncultured Spirochaetaceae bacterium | reverse complement strand
GTACCATATGATATGAAACAACCCTCCTTTTTCATTCAACAGCCTGCCCTTCCCTATCATTTCCTTGCACTCAAAAGACTTTTTCGGGTAGTGACTTAAGGTGCAAAAATGTTTATATTACATAAGTTGTACGATATTCATTTGAATAAAATAGAAAAGAAGCAAATAAGGATGGGTAGTAATGATTACCGACAAGAGCGTTAAGGAGCTAGAGAACTCCCAGGCAGCACTCACGCTGACATTGGATGCAGCCTCTATCGAGGACGCATACGGCAAAAGAATCGCAAAGTATGCCAAGGAACTGACTATCCCTGGTTTCAGGAAAGGAAAGGTACCGGCATCCGTCATCGAGAGAAAGTTCGGCGACCAGATCCGCGAGGAAAGCACATTCGATGCCATGGAGGAAGCTCTCAAGGAAGCTATCGGTTCCCTTGATAAGGAGCACGCTCCACTAGTATTTTCAACACCTGTTCTCCAGGATGAGGAGAAGCTCCTCCCCTTCAAGAAGGGAGAGGATGTGACATTCACGGTCGTCTATGATGTAATGCCGCGCTTTGAGCTTCCACAGTATACAGGACTTGAGATTGAGGTTCCTTCAGTGGAAATCACAGATGCCGATATCGACAAGCAGGTTGAGAAGTATCGCGAGCAGAATGCAATCGTCCGCCAGAAGGACGGAGAAGCTGCTTCCGGCGATATCGTCACCGTAGACTATGTTGAGCTCGACGAGGAAGGAAAGGAAATCGAGAGCACAAAGAGGGATGGATTCACATTCACACTCGGTTCTGGCTACAACTTCTACAAGCTCGACAAGGAAATCGAAGGAATGAAGGCTGGAGATGAGAAGAATGTCACAAAGACATATACAGAGGAAGACAATGTCCCTGGATATGCTGGAAAGACAATCACTCTCCGTGTCAAGCTCGAGACTCTCAAATACAGAGAGCTTCCTGAAGTGAATGATGAATTCGCTGAGGATGTGAAGGATGAGTACAAGACTGTCGCTGATATGAGAGAGGGAATCCGCAGCAATTTCCAGAAGGAAGCTGATGAAGCTCTCAAGAACGAGAAGACAGAAGCCCTCCTCAAGAAGCTTGCAGATGAGACCGTCATCACAGTTCCAGAGTCAATGATCCAGGCAGAGCTCGACAGCCGCTGGAGAGGTTTTGTACGCCAGTTCGGTGGAATCTCCGAAGAGCAGCTCATGAAGTTCATGGAGATGCAGGGTTCCACAAAGGAAAGCATCCAGAACGAGTGGAGGGACAATGCCATCCAGACCATCAAGACTCAGCTCATAATGGACAAGATCCGCGAAAAGGAGAATTTCGAAATCAGCGAGGATGAACTCAACGCTGAATGCGAGAAGCAGCTCAAGAATGTAAACGAGAGCGAGAAAGACTCCTACAAGGATATGATCAAGGACGAGATGCAGTTTGCAAAAGTTGCTCCATTCCTCCTCGAGAATAATACATTCAAGGCTGGAGAGAAGAAGAGCTACAGCGAATACTTCAATCTCTAAGAGGATAACATTGAAAGAAAGGATGAATACACTTGTTCCCTACGTTGTAGAACAGTCGGGGACAGGTGAAAGACAGTATGATATCTTCTCCCGGCTCCTGAAGGACAGAATCATCTTCGTTGACGGAGAGATTACGGATGCCACTGCAGATCTTGTAGTGGCTCAGTTGATATTCCTGGAGAGCGAGAATCCGGAGAAGGAAATAAGCCTTTACATAAACAGCCCTGGCGGAAGCGTCACGGCAGGCCTTGCAATCTACGACACGATGCAGTATGTGAAATGCCCTGTGCAGACAATCTGTATCGGACAGGCCTGTTCAATGGCTGCTATACTCCTTGCAGCAGGCGAAAGCGGAAAGAGATCCATTCTCCCTAACGCAAGGGTCATGATTCACCAGCCATCAGGCGGAGCCGAGGGACAGGCTTCGGATATCGTCGTCACATCTAAGGAGCTTCAGCGGATTTATGATGTCACCACTCGCCTGCTTGCCGATCATACAGGTAAAAGCGAAGAAGAGGTGAAGCATGACATCCTACGCGACTGCTACATGGATGCAGATGCTGCAAGAGAATACGGAATCGTCGATAAGGTAATCAGAAGATAATGGCAAGAAACGCTAAATACTGCTCTTTTTGCGGCCGTCCATTCGACGGAACAGTAAGATATGTATCAGGGCCAGGGGTTGCAATCTGCGAGGAATGCGTAAAAACCTGCAGCGAGATTCTCCGGAAGGGGACAACAACACCTAACGCGGGCACTGAGGATATAAAAGAAATACCGACACCAGAGGAACTCAAGGAGTATCTTGACCAGTATGTAATTGGCCAGGAAGCTGCAAAGAGAGTTCTCTCCGTTGCCGTCTACAACCACTACAAGAGAGTGAAATATGCCCACGAGATCGAGGAATCAGGGGTTGAGATCGACAAGTCCAATATACTGATGATCGGTCCTACAGGAACAGGAAAGACCCTTCTTGCAAGGACCCTTGCCAAGAAGCTCGATGTTCCATTTGCCATCGCAGATGCTACAACCCTTACCGAAGCTGGATATGTCGGAGAGGATGTTGAGAACATCCTTCTCAAGCTCATCGAAGCTGCTGACTACGACATATCGAGAGCTGAACATGGAATCATCTTCATCGATGAAATCGACAAAATCTCCAAGAAGGGAGAGAATGTCTCCATTACAAGGGATGTTTCCGGCGAGGGTGTACAGCAGGCACTCCTGAAGATAATAGAGGGAACAACAGCTTCCGTTCCACCCCAGGGAGGTAGAAAGCATCCAAATCAGGAGATGCTCAAGATAAATACAGCGAACATCCTCTTCATCTGCGGCGGCGCATTCGTGGGACTCGATAAAATCATCGAGAAGCGCGTCAGCGTATCTGCAATGGGCTTTGGAGCCGATGTGGAGACGAGGGAGGACAAGAACCTTGAATCGCTTTACAAGGAGCTCCATCCAGATGATCTCATAAAGTTCGGGCTCATCCCCGAATTCATCGGAAGGCTTCCTGTTCATGTAACGCTTAACAATCTTACCGAGTCCGACCTGAGAAGAATCATCACAGAGCCGAAGAATTCCATTCTCCGCCAGTATGAAACATCATTCAAGCTCGATGGTATAAAGCTTACATTCACAGACGACGCTATCGATGCTATCGCAGAAAAGGCATTCAAGGAAAAGACCGGTGCAAGAGGTCTCAGATCAATTGTAGAGAACCTGATGCTCGGTATAAGCTACGAGATTCCTTCCATGACAGGCGTGAAGGAAGTTGTAGTCGACAGGGAGAATGTCGAAAAGCGCACTGAGCCAAGAATCATAAAGGAAGATGGACACTATATTCCCGCAATGTGATGCCCGCCTTATCAAGGCAATAAAAGATACAGAAGCCGCCATTGTGATTGCCCACCGCAATCCCGATGGCGATGCTCTTTATTCATCTCTCGCAATGGAGAGAATCCTGAGAAAGCTTGGAAAGGATGTACAGCTTTTAAATGAAGGTCCGTTCCTTCGCGATGATATAAAAGCGCTTGAGCCACGGTTCAAAAAGGAAGCAGATGAGAGCTTCCTGAATAAGAATCCCCTTGTGATTATCCTGGACTGCTCCACTCCCGACAGACCCGGAGAGCCTTTTAAGAAGGTGGAGAATCTCAGCAGAATCGTGATAGACCACCATTCCTCTGGAGTACCATTCACGGAGGAAGGCATGAGCTATATTGTCCCTGCCTCCCCTTCCACCACAATGCTTGTAGATGTCGTGAGAGAAGCGCTCGGAGTTGAGCTTGATGAGGAAATGGCAGGGTGTCTCTACAGAGGATTTGCAACCGACACAGGTTTCTATCATTTTCTCACCGAAAAGAACGCTCCCGAGTGTCTCATGCGTGTCGCTGCATTCACAGCACATGGAGTCTCCCCATATGATGTATATGACGAGATGCACGACGGAAGGAAGCTTCAGGATATAAAGGACACGGCTTCAATAATACTCTCTGCTGGGACCTATCTTGACGGACAGCTGATCGTAGCGTATCAGCCGGAAACCATGATGAATGCAAGGCTCAGCGATGGTGTTTACGCATCGCTTCTGGAAACAGAAGGCGTTAAAGCCATCGTATTCATAAAAGATAAAGGCGATGCCCTTGAAATTGGCTTCAGGTCAAAGAACAAATCGGGGCTCGATGTTGGCAGTATAGCCCAGTCACTCGGTGGCGGCGGCCACAGCAAAGCGGCAGGCGCAACAATAAAAGGTATGAAGAGAGAAGAAGCACAGAAAATGCTGATCCGAATGATTGAAGACGCCTTAAGGTGACAGCTGTAACAAAATATTCCGGCTCTTATTCCTTTGAGAATATAAAATTATACTATTTTGCCCAATGAAATTACCATTCGGCACGCTCCTTGCATATTCCTTTCAAGGAGCAAAGAATGGAAAAACAGCTATTTACGGAAAGCGAAGACAGGGCATTCACCGAACTTGTACTAGAATATAATTCCCTGAACAGGGAAGATAACGAGACAAGGTACATCGAACTGGAGAACAAAGTAAGGGAAAGAACCGCTCTCCTACTGTACCTCATTCCAATGCGCAATCTATATCTAAGAGAGGAAGATGCAGGTGGGTTCTTTCTCGATATCCAGAAGGATGTGAATTACATAATAAGCTCTTTCAGGATATCGGGGCTGAGCTTCAACAGCTATCTGACACAGGTATGCCGTTATCGTGTGCTGAGGTACACAAAGAGAAAACTCAGATCCAGATCAATGGAAAGGGCCATGCTCTTTTCCGATATGACCATCCATGAAAGCAATACAGCAGAGCGATGTTCCGAATACCATGCGCCGCATAAAGATGTATCTGCAATGGACTTCCGTGAAATCACAAAGCATATGATAAAAACCCAGAGCAGCATCCTGCTGGTGCGGAACGATGCGGAGAAAGCACTTTCGGAGATGCTTAAAAGCCAGATAAAAAGAAGGCAGTTCGTAGCATTCCTCCTATCGCTTCCGGAGACTGAAACACCTGGATTCATCGCCGGCATATCCAGGCTTATGAGGATAGACATAGAGACGTGCTCGAGGTTCTATACACTAAGGCATGAATATCTTTTTACCAGCAATGGCAGGATACTTGAAAACCTTGAAGCTGTTGCAGGGCGACACTGGAACATGATGGTAAGGCTAAGGAAAGCTATATGGATTGAAGGCGATGCGGAGAAAAAATCAGAGCTCTTTGCCAAATACAGGAAACTAGAGGAAATCTACAATAAAAGGCGCGCTGAAATTGCCAGAGCACACTCAGGAATGACACATAAGGAAATAGCAGCACTTCTGGGAGTATCAAGATCGACTATCACATATGGGATAAACTCGATGAAGGAAACGCTGGAGAACATTATCTCAGGTCTATAGCCGAAGCGATTGGAGTGGATTATATTTCTCCTATGAAGCTTTATTTCGCGTCTGGAAATGACCACAAGAGAAAGGAACTTTCACGGCTTCTCGGAGGATACACCCTAACGCTTCCAAGCGATGAGGGAATCGCATTCGACGTAGAGGAGAATGGAAAGGATTTCATAGAAAATGCAACCATAAAGGCAGAAGCGCTTTTCCGCATTGTCAATGCACCTGTAATCGCAGATGATTCGGGGCTGATGGTAAAGGCATTGGGTGGAAAACCCGGCATACATACCGCAAGATACGGAGAAGAGGAAGCGGGAAGAAGGCTCTCCGATAAGGAGAAATATATGCTTCTTCTCAGGAACCTCGAAGGAGAAACTGACAGGCGTGCCACCTTTGTGACAGCCCTATGCCTTATCCTCTCTGAGGATAGACGATATATCATCCAGGAAAGCTGTGAAGGAGAGATTGCACTCTCCCCTTCTGGTGCAAATGGATTCGGGTACGATCCTGTTTTCTTCATAAAGGAAGCTGGCTGCATCTCAGCAGATCTTCCAGAAGGAGATAAGGATATCTACTCGCACAGGGGCAAAGCCGCAAGGCTGATGAAGATGCTTCTGGACAAGGAGACTGAGAATGGAGAGAAAGGAACAGAAAACTGAGAACACATGGGATCTCTCAGGACTCGTGAAGAACAGCGGGGAATGGGAGAAGTCGATGAAGAAGCTTGCAAAAGCTTTCAAGAAAGCAAGCAGTTTCAAGGGACATCTCGGAGAGAGCAGCGACTCGCTCTATGCCGCACTTGAATATTACAAGACAGTCTCGATGGAAGCTGAGAGAATCGGAAACTGGGCATTCCTCATGTATGAGTCCGATGGCACAGATCCCGATAATATGCGCCGCCTTGCTATGTATCAGGGGGCTGCTGCTGACTTCTCGGAGCGCTTCTCATATTTCACCCCTGAGCTTCTTTCCCTCGACAGCACCTTGGTCAAGGAATGGATGAAGGAACCGAGATTCAAGGAATACAGAATCTGGATGAAAAAGACACTGAGGGAGAAGGACCATGTATTGTCGGAGAAAGAGGAAAAGCTTCTCAGCCTTTACATTCCAGCTTCCGGCAATGCCGAAAAGGCATTCATGGATCTAAATAATTCCGACCTCGATTTCGGCGAAATCGATGGGGAAAAGCTGACCCATGGCACCTATCCCATTTTCATAAGAAACAAGGATGAGAATATAAGGGAGAAAGCATACAGGCAGTACTACAAAGGCTATGACGACCATAAGCATACACTTGCAGATCTCTATGCAGCATCGGTGCAGGAAGATATATTCACCTCTAGAGCAAGGGGATTCAATTCCTCCCTCGAAGCGGCGCTCTTTCCTGACAAGATCCCTACAAAGGTCTACACCTCGCTCATAAGTACCGTTCACGATGCCTTCCCCATCCTCCACGAATATTACAGAGTGAAGGCCAAGGTCTTAGGCAAGGAGAAGCTCCACCACTGGGACTGCTATATGCCTATGGCAGAAGGCGGAAAGAGCCATCACACCTATGAGGAAGCTGTAGAAATCATAAATGAAGCGGTAAAGCCGCTTGGAGATGAGTACAGGAATACCCTTGTCAATGGACTTACCAGGGAGCGCTGGGTAGACAGATACGAGAACAAAGGAAAGAGAAGCGGAGCATTCTCTGCAGGAGGATATACCGGCAATCCTTATATCCTCACGAATTTCGAGGAGGACGTTCTCGATTCCGTCTTCACGCTTATTCACGAAGGCGGCCACTCGATGCATACCTGGTACTCCGTCCATAGCAATCCATATATGAACTACGACTACTCGATCTTCGAAGCAGAGACAGCGTCCACATTCAATGAGAATCTGCTTTCTCACTATCTGGTAAACCATGCGGAGAGCAAGGAAGAGGAAGCATACATCATCGGGAAGAATCTCGATGATGAAGTTGCAACGCTTTTCAGACAGACGATGTTCGCAGAGTTCGAGCTAGTCATCCATAATCTTGCAGAGAAGAAGGAACCGATAACCCTGGAGGTGATGCGCTCAGAATACAGGAAGCTTCTGAATGCATACTTCGGCGACATAATGGAGTTCGAGGAAGTAAGCGACCTTGAAGGCCTTAGGATTCCACACTTCTACAGAGCTTTCTACTGCTATAAATATGCAACCGGTATCTCTGCATCGATTGCGCTGTCCGAAAGAGTTCTCTCCGGTGGAGAAAAAGAAAGGAATGACTATATCTCATTCCTCAGATCCGGAGGATCCAGGTATCCTATAGAGTCCCTGAAGAAAGCTGGAGTCGATATGTCTACCCCGGCTCCTGTGAAAGCGGCGACGGAGCACTTTGCATCGCTTCTTGAACGCTTCAAGAGCATCAAGGGGATTGACTGATAGCTACAATACGCCCATTGCGGAATATGAAAGAGAGCACAGTGCCGTTATCCAGGCTTTTCAGGGTAACGGCACCATTTCTTTCACTACTTGCAATGACATTAGTCATAGGAAGTGCGGAAGAAAGGATTTCCGAATAGGCTTCACCGAATGTGATTTTATCCACAGCGTATTCATCGAGCCATGCTTCCGTATACTCCTCCGAAACCGCTGCAAGAGCAATCTCTGTGACAGATCCGGATGGAATTTCACACTGAATCCTTCCGATGCTCTGGGAAACCGGAACTGCGGCAAAGGCAGATGACGATAAAAGCAGCATGGCGATAAACAGTTTTCGCATATTGCGATTCTTCCATCAAAAGAGCGCTTTGTGAATACCTTTTATCGTGCTACTCTCTCCTTGTGACTGGAAATGAAGCATTAGCAATACTCATGCGTGGTTTCACGCATACTGTGAAAGATCCCCTCTGGGGGAATATACCTATGACGGATGGGCTAAGGAAGCTGATTGATGTGAAGGAAGTCGAGAAGCTTTCAAGAATCAAGCAGAATGGACCGGCCTTTCATATCTATCCAGGGGCTGTACATACCCGTCTCAGCCATTCAATCGGAGTTTACCATCTCGGGCATGAGATGATGCTCTCCGTTGCGAGGAAGAGCAATGAAATACCATTCTCAGAGACAGGGCTTTTCAGCTTCCTGTCTGCCTGTCTTCTGCATGATATAGGGCACTTTCCATATGCCCATTCACTGAAAGAACTGTCGGTGAAGGAGCATGAGGAGATTGCAAAGGAGCTGATTCTCGGGACACCAGAACTCTACGATGCGATAAAAAACGCTGGAGGAAATCCTGAAATTACAGCAGCTATAATCGATACAGGCGTGAAGTGCTGTGATAACGAGACAGCTTTCTACAGGAAAGTCCTTTCGGGCACTCTCGATCCGGACAAGCTTGATTATCTCTCGAGGGATGCATTCTTTGCAGGCATTCCATACGGGAAGCAGGATACGAGCTATATCATCTCATCGCTCTCCTATGCAAACGGGCTCCTTGTGCTGGATGAGGGGGCGATATCATCGGTGGAACAGGTTCTTTTCTCAAAGTACATGATGTACAGGAATCTCTACTGGCACAAAGGTGTCAGGGGGGCAACTGCAATGATAAAGAAAGCCGTCCTCTCAGCCCTCCGTGACAATGAGATAAAACTCGATGAACTGTATCTCAAGGATGATTATGGATTCATTGAAATGTGTAGGGAACACAGAGCTTATGAGCCATTCTCGCTTGTATCAGCTGTCGAGGAAGGGAAGATCGAGGAGCGCATGGCCTATAAGCCTTTCGACGCAGATGGCAAGCTTGAGACAAGAGCCGGGGATATCACAAAGAGATATATTGTGGAGAATGAGATATTCTCCCGGCTCTCCCATAAATACAGTGCGCTGAAGGATTACGAAGTGATAATAGATATCCCTGAACCGATAAGCTTCGAGACGAAGGTCGGAATACTATCGGAAGACGGGAGTATCAGGAATCCTGAGGAAGATGAGATGCTCTTCTCCAAGGCCGGCACATTGTTCTCAAAGAGCCTTAGAAAGGTCGCGCTGTATCTTCCCCGCTATATAGAGAAGGAAGATGCGGAGAAAGCATTCATGGAGGTCTGCCATGGATGAGAAGCTTCACTATGCCGATATAATCAATGGAGAAATGCCGCCATGGGTTATGCGCTTCATAAAGGGCGCTGGAAAGGCAATCAACAGGTACAGGATGATACAGGGCGGAGATGATGTGCTTATTGCGGCATCCGGTGGAAAGGATTCCCTTGCCCTCGCCCTCGCGCTCTCCGTAAGGCGAAAATGGCTGCCGGTGACATACAACCTGAGGGCCCTCATGATAAACTGGATAGAACATCCAATACCAGAAGAATACAGGGTAAAGCTCTGCACCTACTTCGATGCGCTCGATATAGATTTCCACATTCAGGACGAAAGTCAGTTCCCTACATCGTTCAAGGATGACTTCAACTGCTACCTATGTGCCAGAAACAGGCGAAGGGTCCTTTTCAGCTATGCCGAGAAGACGGACACAAAGCTTATAGCAATGGGACACCACCTAGACGACCTTGCTGAGACTACGATGATGAACCTCTGCTTCCGGGCGTCATTTTCGACAATGCTGCCTGTCCAGGAATTCTTCTCGGGCAAGATGCATATAATCAGGCCGTTAATCGAAACCAGGGAGAGTATCACGAAGCGTCTTGCAGAGTGCTATGATCTGCCTGTTATAAAACCAGTCTGTCCCTACGACCAGACGAATGTCAGGGCGCGGCTGAAACCGATAATAAAAGAGCTTTCCCATATCGACAAGCTCACGAGGGAACACATCTACAATGCCCACGATTTCTCTTCCTGTATACTTGAAGAGCAGCATATAAATGATGAAGAAACAGGCAACAAGGAAGCTAAGCGCTAAAATCTGTGGTCTTACCTTGTTTTCATGTGCTAAAATGACTTCTGTCAGGCAAATATGCCTGGAGGATGAAATGTTTATGAAGAAGATTCTATCGTTGCTAATGATCATACTGACAGTTTCGTTTACGGCTCTCGCCTCTCCTCTTTCGATAAGCGAAGGCAATGTGGACGAACTGACGCTTTATGCGCCGGATGGAACCATCCTTGATCCCACCTCTGATATAGGTGAAACCGGCATGGTCATCAGAACAGGAAATGAGCCAGCTGTCTTCTCTTCAGTCTATGGAGATATCGAGCTGGAAGGAAACTCACTTCTGGCTGTCACGGACTTCACAATCTCATCTCCATCGCTCTACCTCGTCTATGGTGAAGTGAATGTGACTCTCACTGAGAATCTTCCGATTACAGTCTATACACCAGCAAGTTCAGTGCATCTTCCAGGAAGCGGTGAATATGGATTCACATCTACCGACAGCACTGAGACATTCCAGAATCTTTCTGGACGGCCAGTAATTGTCTACGACGGAATCAGAGGTATCGAAGAAACTGTAGAACCTATGGAATCTCTGGACTACCTCGTATGGCCAAGGCACGTCGAGGAGCCGATGATTCCATCCACTCCTTCTCTTGTCAACGACATTGCAGTAACACCTGATGAGCCACAGATCATCGAAATCGAGAGAGAGGTAAGAATACCTTCTTCTCCTGCTGTAGAACCATCGATTTCCGTTTCTGTGGAACCAATAATCATCACGATAGAGAAAGGTGTTCCAGCTGCACCGGAAATCGGAGAACCTGAGATTTTTGTCGCAGAGAATGAAGCTACAATCACAGATATAGGCGCTGAAACTGAAGAGACAACAGAAACTGAGCCAGCTCCAGTTATTACAGAAGAAGAGGAAGAGACTGTTGTTCCAGCTCCAGAGGAGTCAACTGAGACACAGCCAAACCTTCCACCGGTCTCAGCTATAACCCCGATGCCGGAGAAGGAAGATGAAGGAAGCTTTGACCTCAGGATTGGCGCAAGGGTCTATGGCAACCAGAATGGAAAGGAAACTGCAAGAGCATTCATCCAGCCATCCTATACAAAGGGAGATTTCACCCTCGCCCTGAATCTCGACCCATTTGCGATTGCAGAAGACATCAAAGCTGAAAGCGCTGCAGAATGGATTGCATTCATTGCAGATTTCATCGATGAGATAAGCTATAGCGGAGAGGATGTCACCCTTGCTGTAGACAGAACAAGCTATCTTGAAGGTGATACAGCTGGACTCTTTTCAGGTCTTAACCACAGATACGATGGTGCTTACTCTGCACTTTCTCTGAATCATAGCTTCTCAAGCGAATTCTATTCACATCGCATATGGTTCGATGATCTCTCATTCAGAAGATTCCCAGCTGAGTATAAAGGGAATGGTGGACTTGAGCTCACTCTCAGGACAGGAGACAGCTACCCTCTTACAATCACTTTCGGAGGTGTTGCAACAATCCTTCCTGACAGCATAAAGGCATCGACATTCTACCCTGAAGTAGCGCTCTACATCCCCGTCATGTGGGGTGATGATTTCAACCTTGGAATCAAAGCAGCTGCAGCGACAATGTACGGAGACGATTACAGCGTAAACCCATTCACTGAGAATGGAATGCTTATAGCTGCCTCGATTCCGATGAGCTACAATAGATTCTCCGCAGAGCTCGGTGCAGCATGGTCAACAGGAAAGATGCACTATGGAATGCTCGGCAATACCCTCTATGCCCCAGTATCTGGCGACTATGTAACAATCCGCGCGAAGGCTGGATACAATGGCGACTTATTCGGCGTATCTGCTGAGGGATGGACAGACATAGATCTTACAAATACAGGCATAGCAAAGGATAATAGCTATCTTGATACTTCCGCATATGTAAATCTCTGGGGCGTAAAGCTTTTCGGAGGATACAGAGCACAGTTCCTTGAAGAGGATATCAACGGCGAGTACTATGCAGGACTTGGCGCTGACATGGGCCCACTCTATTCAGACATAATGCTTAGCTATAAAGCGGATGATGGCCTTGCTCTTACATTTGCTTCTACTATCTCTGCATTCGGAAAGGACAAGGAAGAATCGGAAAGCTTCTCATCCTCTCTACCAGTAGGTGCTGAGCTTGAGACAGGTATTGAGTACCTTCTCGGAGATGAAGAGACTCTTCCTGTATTCACAGTCACACCTAAAGTTTTCATAGGAAACGATGACTATTCAATCGGTCTCCGTGTTCCACTGAGAATGACATTCTCCGGTTCTGACTTCTCACTGGGTGGATTCAATGGCTATTCAAACTGGGATTTCGGCAAAGACGAGACTGTCGAGGAGATGAAGATCTACCGCGCTGTTACAGATTCCTTTGCCCTGATTGATTCAATCAACCTCGGAAATCCAGACAGATCCATCGCATACCTCGAAGCAGACCGCGGATACAGGAAAGACGGAGTGCTCTTCTCCAACTATGGAACAGATGAAGCTCTCGCATTCAGAGCAGGATTCAACTTCCCTAACCTCGCGCTCTCAGTTTATGCAGATAACGCTGAAGCACCTCACATCGTAGAAGGTGGAATCGTATTCTACCCTGGTGAATTCGGCGGCCCATCATTCGGAATCACAGTTCCTGGAGAAATCCTCATGGAATCTTCATTCCGCGACTATGCGCTCCTGTTCTATCCTGAGTTCAGAGTATCCGTACCTATTGCTGACAGACAGTATGAGATAAGCCTGTATGCTCTTGGAGAGGTCTCTTCTGTATACCAGGATGGTGAGATGACGAACTCCAGCATCATCTATGATTTCGCAACCTCTTCGATGTTCGACTATATGGCAGGACTTGAGTTCAGTATGTATCTCGATAACATCGACTTCTCGATTGAAGGAGGTATAAGGAACAACGGTTCACTCGCCCCTGGAATGTTCTCCGCCCTCTCTGCTGCAAGACACGATACAGCAGGAACACTGGATGAACTTGCAGCAGCTACAGGAAACAATGAGCTGAAATACTTCGCAAAGGCAGCCCTTGCTCTCGATTTCGGTTTCATTGATGCTGAAGCAGAGTATTCAGTATCCGACCTCCTTGGATACGGTAAGGAACCAGGAGATTATCTCTACCTCTCGATCGGTGGCGATGCCGGAGAGAATGTAAGGCTCTATGCATCCTTTGCAAAGGATAACTTCTCCTCATCATTCTCGACTGGAGCAACATTCGCTTCCTATATGACGACAGATGCGCTCTTCGCTCTCGGCGCTGATTTCAACTTCGGCTGTGTAGGATTCACAGCAGAACTGCAGTCATCGTTCGCCGATGGCAGAGGAAACTACGTCAATGTCCCAGCTCATAAGGATAGCGCAGACATACTCCTCTCCGTGAAGGCAAGGCTTGCACTATAATGGCAAGAATCAATTTACTTGACCCACTCCTCTCCTCGCGCATCGCCGCAGGAGAGGTTATTGAAAGACCGCAATCGGTCCTGAGAGAACTCCTCGATAATGCGCTCGATGCCGGCGCTGATGAAATAAAGGTATCCATCGATGGCGGAGGGATAGATAAGCTCTCCGTTGCAGATAACGGAAGCGGAATAAGAAGGGATGATCTACCGCTTCTCGGCTCAAGGCACGCAACAAGCAAGATACATACACAGGATGACCTCTACGATATCCATACATTGGGATTCAGAGGAGAAGCTCTCTATTCAATAGGAGCTGTATCCCGGCTCACGATATCGACATATGCGGCAGAGACAGGTGAAGGTTCAACCCTTGTGATAGACAATGGCAAAAGGGAGGAGATAACATCCGTATCCCCTGACAGAGGAACGATTGTCACATCGGAGAATCTCTTCTCTGAAATCCCTGCCCGCCGTTCCTTTCTGAAGCGTGCCAGCTCAGAAGCGATGCTCTGCCGCCAGCTTCTTGTATCAAAAGCCCTCGCCTTTCCTGGCGTCAGGTTCACATTGATCTCTGACGGTGCAATAAGGCTTGACTGGCCGAAATGCCATAGCCTTAAAGAGCGCGTGATGATGCTATACCGCGGCGAGAGGATTGCTGATGCAGATGTTGAAGAGCTCCATGCTGATGGAGAGGATTTCTCTGTGGACATAGTTGCAGGAAATTCTTCAGTACACCGCTCCGACAGAAAGGAAATAAGGGTATATGTAAATGGGCGTCCTGTTGATGAATATTCAATAGTTCAGGCAGTCTCTTACGGCTATGGAGAGCTGCTGCCTGGTGGTTCATTTCCCTATGCCGCCGTTTTCATCAATGATTCTCCAGAGCTGGT
>CALXXO010000043.1 GCA_944392705.1 uncultured Spirochaetaceae bacterium | reverse complement strand
GAAGGTCTGTATCATCATAGATTACGGCATTTGGGGATGTTCCTCCCAGGAGGGTGAACAGCCTTGAGATGGAATCGCTGTAAACCCATCGCAGGAATGCAAGCGATTCTCCGATTGCCTTGCTCTTCCTGTTTATCCCTATCGCGCCACCTCCGAGGAGAGGTTTCCTTCCTGGTATTTCAGCTATGCCGATCTTGCCAACAACCTGGGAATGCTTTGTATTGGTTATCCTCGGGGCGTGGTTCATGAATACCCTCAGCATGGCGCATTCGCCTTTGCTGAATGATGATATCGAGCTATCCCACCAAGGATTTATCTTTCCGTTTGTAGCAGCTGCGGCTGCTGCATATTCCTTTAGCGCCTTGAGTGTCTCCTGATCTTCCAGAATGTCGTGAAAGCTCTTTCCTGACCTGTTTATTCTCGGAAGGAAATCACAGGCGGCGGCCACTGATGTTCCGATTGTTATCGCATGACCGTACGTCATTGGCGATGATGGGTTGATGCTGCGCGTGAAGAAAGCCGCGGCTTTGTCGTACTCCTCGAATGTATCTGGAATCGCAAGCTTCTCCCTGTACTTCTCGAAGTAAAGCCGCCTTGTCATTTCGTTGTCGAATGCTTCTGTGTTGTAGAACATGAGCTGAACAGAAGGGTCGAAGGGGAGTGTTCGCATCCTTCCATCGGAAATGTAATATTCCTGGCTTATTTCTTTCAGGAAGCCGTCGGTAATCTCCCTGATTTCACCATTGTATGGGTCGAGGTCTATAAATAGCCTTTCCGCTGCTTCTGTTATCCAGGCCATATCGACGCGGATCAGGTCGGCATCTGGCACTTCGTCGCTGCTTAGCATCCTGTAAAGCTCTTCATATGGATGGGTCTCTATTTCAATCTCTATTCCTGTCTTTCTTGTGAAATCAGGGATGAGGCGGATAAGGGCGTCGGAAGAGGGGGAGTCCAGCGTGATAATCGAAAGATGCTTTCCATGCATCGTCGGAAGAGCGGGCTCCTTTATGAATCCGAGCGGTGGGATTATGATATCCCCAAGCTCTGAGGTGTTTTCGATTAGCGAGGAGATGGCTTCAGCTGCCGCCATTCCGAGTCTGCCGTAATCAAGTATATAGGGTTTCAGCCCCTCCATCCTCAGCCGGGGGTTGCAGGAGATTGTGATGATTTCAGGCATTTCCCGCCTGTCGAAAAGTCCTGAATCAAGGATTGCCCTGGCCCTCTCCTCATCTGTTGTTATGATTGCATCGAATTTCCAGCTTTCTGCAGAAATCTCCATGGCTTTGCTTGCTGTGCGCATATAGTCGGATCTGAACTGCGTTATGAGAACTGTGCTCCCCAGGCTTTCCTCCAGCCCGATCTGCATCTGGTTTATATCATACGTGGATGCTGACGGGGTGAATAAAGCAATGTTCCTGCAGTTCCTCTTCCTCAGATACTCTCCTATATCCCTCCCGGCATTTATGTATCTGAATCCAATTAGGTGCTGGTAACTGTTGCGTTCAATCGGAAACCTGTCCAGAAATAAAACCGGTATTCCTTCCTGGTACGGGGTCGGTGTCTGCAGGCAGGATGCTGTGATTATAAGCTGCGGCCTGTCCTCGTAGATGCGTTTGATGCATTCCTTCTCTATGCTCTGGATATCGTCGGAGATGTAGAGCATTGTGTCGATTCCGCGTGCAAAGAGCATCCGCCTCAGCGTTTCGAAGAATCTGAGGTAGTGGCCGACCTCTATCGATGGAAGTATGACCGCAACGTTCTTTCCGGCTCCCATCTTCAGCTTCTGCGCCTGGCTGTTCGCTTTGTATCCAAGCTTTCTTATTGCAGCTTCTACTTTGGCGATTTTCTCGCTGGAAACCTTCCCCGTCCTGTTGAGTACATTTGATACAGTTCCCTGGGAAACCCCAGCTTCCCTTGCTACATCCTTTGTTGTCACCATCGCTGTCTCCAGTTAAATGATAATATCGAAAAATAAGGTTATCAAGCAGTAAAATGAATCGTAAAAATAAATTAATATTGATTTATCTCTTTTAAATATAAGCAATAAATGAAAATCATCAATATTTAACAAACAATTAATTTGACACGTATCAATTTTGGTTTGATAATCTAGGCAATAGGAGTGGATATGAACCTGAAAGAAGCAAAGGCTGAAAAAGGTGTTCTTATTGCGGGCCATAGGGGAAACTGGGGCGGCAATATCCCGCCTAATACCATAGCAAGCTATAAAGCGGCGCTTATGCTCGGTGTGGATATCATAGAATCCGATATCCTTGAATCCCGTGATGGTGTTTTCTATGCGTATCATTCGGGGGAGGAAAGGCAGACCCTTGGAATCGGCAGTCTCCTTTCCTGTCTTACATCGGATGAAATAGACAAGCTTGTCTACAGGAACTCGATTTTCAATCAATCCGGCATCGGCGTGGAGCGCATGGATGATGTTCTTTCATTCCTAAAGGGCAGATGCTTCATAAATATCGACAGAGGTTGGAAATGCTCATGGAGCAATACTCTCAGGTATCTTCGCTCTGCCGGAATGGATGATCAGATTATCATCAAATCACCTCCTGGAGAGGATTTGCTGACAGCTCTTGAAAAAGAGGGTGGAAACCTCATGTACATGGCCATCATAAAGGAAGCTGGGCAGTATGAAGAGGTGAGAAGTCATAAGGGGATAAACCTTGTTGCCGCGGAGACTAATTATCAGAGCGTGGATAATCATATCTCATCCGATTCATTCATCAGCCGCCTTCACGAAGATGGCATCCTTGTCTGGGCCAATGCCTTGAAGCTGGAGGATGGGAAGAATCTTGCAGCGGGGTGGGATGATGATTCATCGATCATCAATGGTCCCGATACAGGCTGGGGAATTCTTCTTGAAAAGAACTACGACATAATACAGACCGATTGGCCATCGCTGCTGATCGATTACATAAGAACGAGGAGTATGAAATGAAAAGAACGATTGCTGTTATCATGATGGTTCTAGCAGCTTTCTCCGCCTTTGCTGGAGGATCTGCAGAGAGCGATGGGCCTGTGACAATCACATATTATGGAAGGCCCGATGTTGAGCTTGAGGAGAGCATCATCGCAGCTTTTGAAGCTGAGAACCCTGATATCAACGTGGAATATGTCGAGCTTCCATCGAGTTCCAATGACAGGCTTAAGACAATCCAGACTGTCCTCCAGTCCCAGGGAACCGAGATGGATGTTTTCGCAGGAGATGCCTGCTGGCCAGCCATCTTCATCTCCGCAGGCTGGGTCACTCCGCTCGATGAATACATCTCACCATCTGTCCGCGACAGTTTCATAAGCACCATGCTTACAGCATATACATTCAATGGACAGACATATGGACTGCCATTCATGGCAGATGTGTGTGCTCTCTATTATAGGGACGACCTTCTTTCGAAGTACGGTCTGGATGTTCCAGAGACATACGATGAGCTTCTCGAAGCATCCAAGACAATAATGGCAGGAGAAAACAATCCAGATCTCTATGGATGGGGATACATAGGTGTGCAGAATGAAACACTCGCTTGCTGCTTCTTGAGTACATACTGGGCACTTGGCGGACCGGATATGGTCAACGAAGAGGGCGAGTTCGTATTCGACTATGAAATTGCGGAAGAAGCCTTCGAGCTGATGAGATCCTTTATCTATGATGAGAAAGTCACTCCGCAGGCTGTTGGAAGCTTCGATACAAATACACTCAGGAATATGGTAATGGCAGGGAATATCGTCTTCGATACTGACTGGCTCAGCGGCTATGCGAAGTACAACGGGGATTCCTCTTCTGTGAAAGGCAATATGAAGATTGCTGCAATGCCCACCAATGGTGCTATAGGAGGATGGGGTGTAATGGTCTCTGCGTTCTCCGAGCATAAGGAGGAAGCTGCCAAGTTTGCTGCTTTCAGGGCTAACTATGAGTCACAGCTCAAGGCACTGGAGATGGTTGACCAGGTTCCAACGCTGAATGTCTTCTATGACAGTGAAACTGTTCCTGCTGGATATGAATATCTTCTGGAATTCCTTGCACCGCTTTCTGCTGCCAGACCTAGGGGACTTACCCCATTCTACGCTGCGATTTCTTCGAGAATCCAGATCGAGACAAGCGCTGTCGTCACAGGCATGAAGACTCCGGCAGAAGCCGCAGAAAGCCTGAGAAATGGTATACAAGCCGTAATAGGCTGATTGAAGGGGCATAGAAATATGCCCTGTTTGTGGAGGGACTATGGCTAGGAAACGCGAAATTAGGGGATATCTGCTGCTCATGCCTGCTGCTATTCTCATCTGCATACTCATCCTCATTCCGACTGTTGAGACAATCTATTGCAGTTTCTTCGATTACAGAACGCAGACTGCGGCACTTGGAATGAAGTTTGTTGGTCTGAATAACTATGCGAAGGTATTCGGCGATGAATTCTTCTGGGATACGATGTGGTGGACGATAATCTTCACTGTCGTGACAGTATCTCTCGAGCTTGTAATCGGAATGCTTCTTGCGATTCTCATGTCGAAGAAGATTCCGGGGCAAGGCGTGATCAGGGCTGTCGTGCTTGTCCCTTGGGCAATGCCTGCAATTGTTGCTGGTATAATCTGGTCCCAGATTTTCGCTTATAACGGATTCCTGAATAATCTCCTCTCTGCGTTTCCTTTTGTGACGGAGAACTATGCATGGCTTGGCAATGAGGGCTCTGCGAAAATCTCGGTCATGATTGCTGATATCTGGAAGAACACTCCTTATATGTCCCTGTTGCTGCTCTCTGGTCTCCTTACGATAAACAAGGAGTATTACGAAGCGGCAACAATCGATGGGGCAGGGCGGTGGAGAAAGTTCTGGTCCATTACCGTTCCTCTCATCAGACCGACAATGATGGTGACAATCCTTTTTAGGATCATCTCTGCGATGAGGGTCTACGACCTGATTGTAGCTATGACAAACGGCGGTCCTGGTGGCAGTACGACAACTGTGTCGATGTATGCGATCAATACGTATTTCACGTATGGGAATATCGGGTATGGATCGGCAATGTCCGTTGTGCTTCTCCTGATATCGGTAGTTATAAGTATGTTCTTTGTCGACAGCTTGAAATCGAGGGTAAGGTAATGAAAGAGAGAATCACACCTGTAAAAGCTATTCTGATAGCACTTCTTGTACTTTACCTGTTTGCGATGGTATTCCCTCTTCTCTATCTTGTAAGTGCATCGTTCATGATGGAAGCAGATTTGAGCGCCATCCCTGCAAAGCTTTTCCCAAGCTCCCTGCAGTTCGGCAACTATCTGACAGCATTCACAAGACAGCCTATCGTGAAGTATGTCATGAACAGCTTCATAACATCGTTTATCTCTATATTCATCTGTCTTACAACAGGTTGTCTTGCAAGTTATTCGCTGGTGCGTACACGCATAAAGGGAAAGACACTCTTCCTGCTTTTCGTGCTAGCGATATCTCTGCTGCCGACAATCACGATCATCAATCCGATTTATAGGATGTACAGCGAGGCGAAGCTTCTCAATACGAGGATTGGCCTTTCGATAATAAGCGCTGTTCTGGATCTTCCGATGACAATCTGGTTCCTGACAGCTGCATTCAAAGCCATACCTGTCTCTTTTGAGGAGAGCGCGGAGATAGAAGGTGCTGGGCTGTTTCAGATTCTTCTTAAGGTCTATGTTCCACTCCTCAAAGGTAGTATTTTCTCAATCGGAATCATAGATTTCATCAGTGCGTGGAATAAGTACCTTCTCTCGCAGGTTCTGAACCCTTTGGAGAAGGCAAGAACCGTAGTTGTAGGTCTTACCCTTTACCAGCTTGAGATAAGCATTCCATTCGAGATAGTCTCTGCAGCTGCTGTCATAACGATTGTTCCGCTTTTTGTCATAGTCCTCCTTTTCCAGAAAAACATACTTGGGGGATTGCTCGATGGCGGTATAAAGGAATGATTGATAATCGCCGTTCAGCGACGGCGATTATTCTCTTATCTGCATTCGGTGAGTGGTAGGTATGGGCGCCCCGGAATAAGGCGCTTCCCATCTGTAAAGCCCTCCGCTCTGCCTTCGAGCTCTTTGATAAGACATTCTCTGAGCTCCGCGATTCTTTTCTGGTGGGTTGGGGAAGCGATGAGATTGGTCAGTTCATGCGGGTCATTTTCAAGGTTGAAGTACTGCTCCTCTCCTGTTTCTGTTAGCCAGATGTATTTATCATTGGATGTAACAATCCAGTGGTTTGAGAACGGGCCGTAGGAGTGCTCTCCATGAAGATAATCCCTCACTGAAATTTCTGGATTCTTTATAACATCGAGAAGGCTTTTACCATCATAGTGCTCATCATCCCTGCATCCAGCGGCATCCAGAAGGGTCGGCATTATATCCCTCAGTTCTGTAATGCTGTCGATTCTAAGCCCAGCTTTACCTTCTATACCTATCGCTTCCAGATTGGAAATCACCATCGGTATATGACAGCTTCCTTCATAGGGACGGCTCTTCCTGAACATATAGTGGTCGCCAAGTTCCTCTCCATGATCAGAGGAGAAAACAATCAGGGTGTTGTCATATAGCTTATGCTCAATTAGCGCCATGATAATCCTCCCTATCTGGTGGTCAAGGTGTGTGATGAGCGCATAGTATGCCGCTCTCATCTCATGTATTAATTCTGGATCTTCAGGCCCTGTTTTGCTGTCGAAAATCCTTCCATCCCTTTCTATGAATTCCTTCGTTTCCCATGTCCCGATAGCCGGTGGTGTGAGATCTTTCCCGAGATACCGGTTGAGGTAGTACTCAGGCGGATCCAGAGGAGGGTGGGGTTTTAGGTAGCTTGCCATCAGGAAAAATGGCTGGTCAGGATCCCTTCGCCTGAAGAAATCCAAAACTGGTGTTTCCGAGATTACCGTACCATCGCAGGCAGGGGCTTTCAATCCCATCATCTCATTGGGGAATATAAAGGATTCAGTAAGAGGCATCATATTGGATATCTATCGCGAGATAAGAAGAAAGAAGCCTGAATGCGAGATGATGGTTAAAAGCCTTTTCTATAATTTCATTGTGATTCTTCTGCGTTCTCATGTCATAGATATTGCAAAGGATGAGGAGAAGGCTATGAGGAGCAATATTGCTGAAGTGAAGGGCTATATTGACGAGCACTATGCCGAATCGCTAAGGCTCGATGCCCTTGCAGATATTGCAACGCTCAGCAAATTCCATCTTATACGCGAATTCAAAAATGAACTTGGAACCAGTCCCATGGAGTATATCCTTGGCAAGCGTGTCACTGAGTCGAAGAAGCTTCTGGCGGGTACTGAGCTATCAATCAGCAATATAGCTGAAGCAGTGGGCTTTTCTTCCGGCAGTTATTTCTCCCAGCGCTTCAGGATTGTAACAGGTATGTCTCCGATGGAGTTCCGCAGAAACAGCCATGCTGGATTCTGACTCTCGTATTTACTTTTGGGCTTTTCCGTAACATATTCATCTATGGAGGTGTTCGTTATGGATTTCTCAGAACTGGTTGCAAAAAGGTATTCCTGCAAGGCTTATGATGGGAAGAGGATAACTGATGAAGAGCTTTCCACAATACTGGAAGCTGGAAGGCTTGCTCCGACTGCCAAGAATCTTCAGGAACAGCATATTTACGTTGTCCAGAGCGATGAAGGGCTTGCAAAGATTGATGAGCTCACGCCATGCCGCTATGGAGCATCGACTGTGCTTGTTGTTGCCTACGATAAGGATAATGTTTTCGTGTATCCAGGGGACAGAAGGGATTCTGGAATAGAGGATGCATCGATTGTCGCAACACATTTGCTGCTCGCCGCTGCGGATATTGGTGTAGATAGCTGCTGGATTAACTTCTTTGATCCGGATAAAGCCAAGAAGCTTCTGAATCTGCCTGAGAACGAAGAAGTTCTGATGTTCCTAGATCTCGGATATGCGAAGGAGAAGAAAGCTTCTGTAATAAAGAACAGAAAGGATATTTCTGAAACAGTAAGCTATCTCTGATTTCACTGGGGTTGACGGAGACTTGGTATCTGGTCAATCCTATTTTCTATAGGAGAAAAACTTGATGCTTTGCATTGCAGCAGCTCCCTGCGAAGCCTGACGCGGACGGCCGCATGGAGCATTAAAGATTAGTCCGCCAGGCTTTGCTTCGGAAAACAAATAAGGAGCAAAGCAATGAAAGACGAAAAGAAATTCAAGAATTTCATATTATTATGGGCAACCCAGACGCTATCAAGGCTGGGGTCTTCACTAACACCATTCGCACTGATTCTCTGGGCTTATGGAGAGACTGGTTCTGCACTGGGCACTGCACTTCTGACGGTATCATCATATGTGCCGTATATCCTTCTCTCGCTTCCTGTTGGAACACTTACGGATAGGATGAACAAGAAGCGCCTGATGCTTTTGTCTGATACAGTTGCGGCATTATGCACATCGGTGGTTCTTTTTGTATGGTTATCAGGTAATCTGGAACTATGGCATCTGTATCTTGTCAATTGTATTACAGGGACCGCACAGACATTTCAGCAACCGGCAAGCGAGGTTGCAACTACTCTTGTCACTCCAGAGGATAAATACCAGAAAGCAGGAAGCCTGAATGCCCTTGCCTACAGTGTGATTAATATGGCTTCTCCTGTTATTGCAACGGCACTCTATTCTGCGGGAGGACTTACTCTTGTAATCATTGTAGACCTTTCCACCTTCTTAGTAGCATTTCTTTCGCTTATTTTCCTGGTCAGGATTCCGGAAATAAAGGATGGTGAACGAAAAGATGGCCATATAATGATTGATCTGAATGAAGCATTAGGCTTCCTCAGGACAAATGTCGGAATACTTCAGGTGATACTCTTTTTGGCAGCAATCAACTTCATAGCATCCATTTACAATGCAGCGCTACCTGCCATGATTCTCAGCTTCGAGAGTGAAAGTGCGCTTGCGGCGGTACAGTCCACAGCGGGAATTGCCATGATAGCTGGAAGTATCATTTCAACAATTCTTCCTGTTCCGAAAAGCAGGGTGAAGATGATCATCATCTCGCTCTTCATCTCAATGAGCACTGAGAACTTCGTGCTTTCATTCTCAAGGAGTTCCGCCATATGGTGTATCGGAGCTTTCCTCGGATGGCTCTGCATTCCTGTCATGAACACGAATCTGGATGCTCTGATGAGAAGCAAGATACCTTCGGATATACAGGGCAGGGTGTATTCTGCGCGCAATATGCTCCAGTTCTTCACCATACCGGTTGGATACCTTGCTGGAGGTTTTCTCGTGGATATGGTATTTGAACCCTTCATGGCTGATAAATCCGATACAGTTCTCAACTATCTATTCGGAACAGGCAAGGGTTCAGGAGCGGCATTTCTCTTCGCTGTGATAGGTGTAATGGGAGTAGTTGTCTGCGTGATCTTTTCCCGTCTTAAGGCTATGAGAAAGCTAGAAGGATGATGATTTCTCCGAGACGGACTTTGCAGTTAGTCCGTTTTGGAGGTTTAATTGGCAGCAAAATGAAGATGTTTTCATTGTTTTATTGGAGAGTTTCCTGCATCTTTAGTCTTTAGAGCTACTAGATGTGTCATCACCACTTGGTTAGAGCATAAAGCGGTTGTTCTTGGAGCCAGAAGGAAGGGTAAGAACTCTTGTAGAGCGAACGATAATGCAAGAATATAAGAAGCTTGGCCATGTCTATTCTTTGCTGACACAACTTGGAATGATAAAAGGACTTATAGTGAACTTCGTTAAAAATTTGATTCACGAATACAAAGAATCTTTCAAAGGTTTTGAAAAAGCACAAAGATAATGATAATGAATCCATTATATGTGTTCACCCCATAAATCGGCCTGATGAAAAAGAAAACCACATTCTATAACCCAGCGACAATTTGCAACGAAAAATGAAATTTTAAGCATATTTGCATCCTATTATTCTGTAAGTACTTATTTTTCCACACATTATTCATGTTATGTCAGGAATAAGTTACTTTTCCTGAAAACGTACCAGTGATATCAATCGATGGGTGCATATCTGCGTCGTCAACAAGACTTCCAATATTCCATTTATTTTTTTGTTCTTGAAGGAACTGAATGCATGATTGAACAATCATTTTGATTCTCTATCAGCAGATATCCCATTTTGTATCAATGATAATACTCAACACGAAATAGTCTGGTGACATTCATAATCTCAAATCTTTTATTGTTTATAGCTATTTATTTAGCTATAATACAGCATAGAGGATAAAATGAAACTAAATACAAACGAAATCATATCAATAAGCGCTGCAAACCAGAATTTCTCCAATATCATAAAGATAGCAGATAAACGCGGCAAAGCTGTCATCTTCAAGAACAATAAACCCCGATATATTCTCATGAATATCGATGAAAGCCCAATCATAGAGATGACTGATGATGAGAAGATTGATTTCGTTGCGGCACGAATCCTCAAAGAGCATAAAACTGCATTCCTGGAACTTGCAAAATGATCAGATTTACAGAAGAGAGAGTTAAGCTTCTTTATAAGCTGATGGTGGAAGCGACGGGTGGTTCATTTGGAATCAGAGATGAGAATCTGCTTAATTCTGCCTTAAATGGGATTTTCCAGACATTCGATGGGAAAGAGCTATACCCCACAAAAGAAGAAAAAGGAGCAATGCTGGGATACTCCCTGATTTCCAACCATGCCTTTGTTGATGGCAATAAACGGATAGGTGTATATGTCATGCTAATCTTCCTTGAAGTAAATGGAATCAGAATCGAATGCACAGACAATGAATTGATAGAACTTGGGCTAGGGATTGCAGCAGGTAAGATCAACTATGAAGAGATTCTTGACTGGATTCTCAATCATGAGACCTGAGCATATCGTTGGTATCAATCTGTTTGAATACATTTGGCTAGCAGTGCAGAGAAGAGCATATCAATTTTGGGAATATTACATTGGAATTATCAATGATTACCGTGTTTTGCAATGCTGTATCCGCTCTGAAATCAATGCTTACAGGCATATTATTCTTAATAATCCTGCATCATTCAGTAGAAACTTTAAAGGATACCAGAACCGTGTGGAATGTGCATCCAAACCGGTCTAGGATACAGCAGTTTGGAGTTGATATTGTAAATGAACAATTTGTTAGGCCGTTTGGAGAAACATATCTTAGTTATCGATTCGAGGAAATTGCCATTTCTTACTTTTCACGTGCTGTAAAAGTTGGCTTACATAAAGACGTTCTGGATGTTGGTACCTATTGTATGATGAAAGAAAGCGGCATATTAATGGTGAATTTGATTGTGTTGTTTCTTACCGTGATGAAGTCAAGCATCTTTCTGAGCATTGCTGATGAGGAAGAGAGGGAAATACAGGAGATTAATGCGTTGAACGTAAGGTATATAGGTTTCGTGTCTCTGTTTGGTTTTTCATTCAGTAGTCAAGATTATCTTCTTGTCACAGGTAATGATTTGTTTTCTGCAGATTTGGCAATACAATCTGGAAAGGATTGAATCATGGAATTGGATATAAGGGAGATACCTTCAGCGGATAGAAAACAGTATATGGATCTTCTGCTTATCGGGGATGAGCAGCCAGAGATGATTGCGAAATACTTGGATAAGGGCTGGATGTTTGCTCTTTTCGTTGGAGGAAAGATTGTTTCATCTTCGATTGTCATCCAGCTCTATGAGAAAGCTTTTGAAATCAAGAATATTGCTACATATCCAGATGAACAGAACAAAGGATATGGAACAACTCTTTTAAAATATATCATAGAATATTTTGTTCCTGCCGCAGAGGTTATTTATGTTGGGACCGGAAACAACAGGAAAACCCTGGATTTCTATGAACACTGCGGTTTTGAATACTCTCACACAGTAAAAAACTTCTTCATCGATAATTATGATCATCCAATCATTGAAGAGGGAAAACAGCTTATCGATATGATTTACCTTAAGAAAGTTCGTAAGTCTTAGTTTTCTGAATCCTGAAAACTTGTATATACAAATATTCTTATTATGTACTTAAGTATATAAGGAGGATATTATGATGAATATCAGACCTGTAACTGATTTGAGAAATAAGTTTTCTGAGATTGAGGATATCGTAAGTGAAGGGGAACCTGTATATCTCATGAAAAATGGTTACGGTACAATGGTTGTTCTGAGCATAGACGAGTATTCTAATATGGTATCCATGATTGATGAGAAGTTGCAGAAAGCAGATAGAATTGCTAATTCCACTCCAGTAAGATATTCACATGATGAAGTGTTCGGTAGGGTAAGGGAATATCTCAAGAATGAAAAGTAAAATCGATGTGAAGTATCTTCCAACGTTTTATAAGACATACCGCCAGAAAAACTGCCAGGCTTGTCCTGCAGGATGAATGCGGCAAAGTTCACTTCGTCTTGTAGAAGGCAATCACATGATCACAATCCGGACAATAGTATGCAGCAGCCTTCTTTTCCAGCATCAAGCAAGATCGGACATTTTCAGTGTGCAATTCAAATTTGAATGTTACATTTGTGTTGAAAGGCATACTCCCCGATGAAATGACTGTTCCCTTTGCCATCTCTTTGCCGCAGATTGGACAATTCATAATTCGATACCTCCGATGCCCGGCTTCTGGTTCTCTATGTACTTCTTCACGCTTTCCTCTGTTATAGCTCCCATCCCCTCGACCATAGGCCGGATTCCCTGAACTGGTGTTCCTTAAGCTTGGGAAAGGCTGTTAAGATACACCAGGAGATACCCGAGAAAATGTGGATATGCTCAGGAATGACCTCTATCGCTCTTATGGGCATAGGATGTTTGTACTTTGCGTACCAGGCGAGGCGGGACTCTTCTAATCATGAGTTTGCGTTTTCTTTGAAAGGAATCCGCTTTTCCGGACTATAATACATACATGAGAAGGTCTATCACTGTTTTCCCGAAGCTATCTGATAAGGAAGTCTCTGCAGTCGTGGAGACAAGGAAGCAGTATGCAAGGGCCTTCAATATGTCGGCAGAGTGCCTTATCAATAACAGCAGCACTTCCAAGAGATTCCTTCACAGAATGCAGTATAAGAGAATAAAGGAGGAGTGTCCGGCTCTTCCCACAGGTCTCATTCAGTGTGCCCGAGATGTCGCAGTGGAAGCCGTGAAGACATGGAATGTGAAGAGGACGAAGCTGAAGCAGAAGCATCCGAAGAGAACAGATAGGATGAAACGTCCCTCGATGAAGGAGAAGTGCACTATGCGCTATGATGTGCGCACCGTGACGCTCCGCGGCTCCCAGCTGACATTCAGCACCTGCGATAAGAGAATAAAGACAATCATATCAATCCCAGAGTTCTTCACAGAAAGATACTCTCCGTCAGAAGGATGGAAACTCAAGGGAGCGAACATAGGGATGGACAGGAAAGGCAGGGTGTTCGTAAATCTCATCTATGAATGCCCTGATTCAGCAATTGAAGAGAATAATGATGGGAAGATAGTTGGGCTGGACAGAGGTGTCTACAACATAGTTACTACCTCTGACGGGGTCCACTATGGTGCGAAGGATGCAAGGCGGGTAAAGAGGAAATACGACCATGTGCGTTCTGAGCTGCAGGAGAAAGGCACCCGCAGCGCCAGGAGAAGGCTTAAGTCCATCTCCGGCTGCGAGAAGAGGTTTGTCCGGTACCAGAACCACTGCATTTCCAAGAAGCTTGCCAATACTGATGATGTATCCGTATATGTCCTTGATGATCTGTCATTCATGAATATGCTTAGGCTAAAAGGGAAGAGCAACAAGACCATGCGGAAATGGCTCTCAAACTGGTCATACTCGGATCTTGAGTTCAAGCTCATCTATAAGTGCCAGAAGAACGGCATAAGGGTGGAGGCAGTGGATGCGAGATATACGAGCCAGAAGTGCTCGGTATGCAAGACGATAGACAAGGCTTCGAGGAAAGGGAACAGATACATATGCAGGCATTGCGGCAACAGAATGCACGCAGACGTAAATGCCGCCATCAACATCCGCGACAGCTACATTACCCGGGCCCAGAAGCCTGGGCAGGCTGCAGTCAATCAGCCGTATGGATGGGGTGCCACAGGCAAACCGGAAACGGAATCTGTGGATAAAACGCTCACGTCCAAGCCTTCAGGCCTGTCCTGAAGGTCGTTGACTATGATTTGCTGTCTGCAGTTTCATACATCAGTGATGTTCTCATGAATCCTATTGCCGCAAACAGATTTGTCGATGAAATAGAGCAGGCCATACTTAAAGAATCTCAGAATCCAGGGATTACGGAAGAATATAGAGCTAAACGTAATCTTGATAGACACTATTATAAAATCAAAGTTGGCAACTACTTTATATTCTATACCATTGAGAATTCCGTAATGACCGTATGCCGGTTGATATATACCAGACGGAATATCATATTGTGAAAAATAGATAGAAGTTTCATTTCCTGTTTTCTTTCAAAAAAGTTTTATATCAAATACATTTTTCTCACAGATGTGAGAAGTGAATAGTTTTAAATCAGGAATATCTCAACAAAATACTTTTGTGATGTTTTGATTTGCATTATTTTTGTTCACTTTGCAATGAAGATATACAAGGTTCACCATATAGTGTTCCTTGTTTTTACCATTTGGAAAATTTTCCAAGAGTGTCTCGAAAATTCTACAGATTTTTCTTTACAGCTTGATATTGGTGGTTTACAGTTTATTCGTAATAAAAAAACTGTTTTGTATATACGAAAAAGTTTGAAAGCAGTTGATGGAGTTAACCATGAAAATTACTGATCTCAAACTGCTGGAATGAATATATGTTCTCAATGATTATCGCAACGAGAGAGGAGATGAAGACGCTGACTGTAGCAATTGGAGAGATGGCAGGCTACTATAAAATAATGTGGAATGATCTTATGGCAGCTTCTGTACTTTCCTGTATCCCGCTGGTTCTTATGTTTATATTCCTGCAGAAGTACTTCATAAGCAGTCTTACTCAGGGAGGTGTTAAAGAGTGACGCTGCACAAGCCTACATGGAGAGTTGTCTCAGTTCTTAACTACATTTCAGCAAACAAAGGAGTGACTCTTGCCGAGTGTTCATCCGCACTCGGCATACCGGTTGGAACGCTTTATCCGATTCTTCAGACACTTCTTGAACTCGAGTATGTTTCTATGGATTAT
>CALXXO010000042.1 GCA_944392705.1 uncultured Spirochaetaceae bacterium | reverse complement strand
GATCCTTGAGTAGCCCTTCTCCTTCCTAAGCTTCCTGATTTCCTCCGAAAGCTTCCGGTTCTGCTCCTTCAATTCGGATGCGGTGATGCTCTTCTTGACGACGAGCGCAAGCTTGTCGATATCCACAGGCTTCGTGAAGAAGTCGACAGCACCATCCCGCATTGTCTCGACAGCAGTCTCGATTGTACCGTGTCCTGTCAGTACGATTACCGGAAGCGTCGGATAGGAAGCTGCTATGCGCTTGAGAAGCTCGTAACCATCCATCTCCGGCATCCTGAGATCGGTTATGACAAGATCAACAAGGTTTTTCTGAAGCTTATCCCAGGCTTCCTTTCCATTTGCAGCGGTTATTACTGTATAACCATCATCCTCGAAAGCCAGCTTAAGGCCGGAGAGAATGTTTTTCTCATCATCAGCAATCAGAAGAGTTGCCATCATAGCCCTCCTTGTCTCCAAGGGCCTTCCTCTCCGACTGCGGTACAGGAAGCTTGATAGTGAATACTGTGCCCTTTCCCATTTCAGACGATACGAAGATATCGCCACGATGTTCCTTTATGACTTTGTAAACAACGGTAAGGCCAAGGCCTGTGCCTGTTGCCTTTGTCGTGAAATAGGGTTCGAAGATTTTCGAGAGATGCTCGTCATCTATGCCTGTTCCTGTATCTTCGATCCTTATCGTCTCATAGTTACCGTCGAGTCTGACGGAAATGGTCAGTTTTCCACCTCCTGGCATTGCTGAAAATGCATTCTCAACAATATTGAGAAGGCTCTGTCTCAGATACCTTGCATCGAGCTCTACGCGCGGCAGGAAGTGCTCAACATCGGAAACGACCTCTATATTCTTCTCATCTGCTTCCGGCTTGAGGAATGTGACAAGATCATTGATGACAGGCTCGATGGGGCCTAACCTGAGCTCTATGTTCATCGGCCGAACTGCAAAGAGGAAATCGACCGCGATCTTATTCAGATGGTCAATCTCCTCATCAAGAACGGAGAGGTACCGCTCCGCGCCTTCTGAATCAATCGAGCCCTTTGTCTTAAGACTTTTCCTCATAAGCTGCAGGTGTATCTTCATCGCAGCCAGAGGATTCTTTATTTCATGGGCAATTCCGGCAGCCATCGTAGTCATAGAAGCGAGAGACTCTGTCCGTCTCAGCCTTGTCTCTTTCATTATCTCGTCGGTGATATCCCGAATCACAACGTCGATGTATCTGTTGTCGCCAATCGAGATGAAAGAGAAAGAAACACGCTCTGTCCTTACCTCATCGCCCTTGGAGAATGCAAAATCCTGAGGATCTGGTTTTTCACGCCCGGAGAAGACATTGAGTATGAATTTCTTTACATCTGGATCAATGAGCATCTCATCTGCACTCTGACCTGCTTTCAACCTCCGTCTTCTATCCGATGGAAGAAGATGGAAAGCGGCGTTGTTTATGAAGACGATTGTGGAATCGGAGGAGAAGACAATATGCCCTTCTGGAAGCGAGTCCAAAACACCTTCCATCATATCGGCATCGTCCATCTGCTTTATAACGAGTTTCCTGAGTTCTCCTTCAGGGAGAGAGCATAGATCATCAATGACTTTCTGAAGCAGCTTATTTGCCATTTGTCACCTCCCTTAGCGCCATATCCAGCGCTGTCCTGATGCTCATATTGTAAGTATCTGACCTGATAACAGCCGAAGAAAGGGATGTCCAGGCCTTTCTTATCCTCTTCGCATCCCCGCCTTTTGCCAGTTCTTTTTCAAGGTTGCCTATAATCAAAGACCTGAAATACTCGTAACCTGAAAGCTTTTCAAGGGATGAGAATATCCTGTTCTCCTCGTCTAGCGGCAGCATCCTTCCTTCGATAAGCGCCCTGTAATAGCTTTCCGTTATATCTTTCATCAGATTTCTGTCTTCATCATCCGTTCCCTCCTCGAAGAAGAAGGAATCGAAGGATCTGTAATTGCCGTAAATCGAGAAAATCTCCCCTATAAGCGATGATACTGTTTTCTCATTAAGCTCTGGGAAATCGAAGCGTCTTACCCTGGACAGTATGGTCTGCAGTATTCTTCCCGGATGGAGGGAAAGGAGGATGAGATGGGAGTGCTTTGGTGGTTCCTCGAGCATCTTCAGCATACTGTTCTTGGCCCCTTCAGTAAAATCCTCAGGGTTCTCGATTATGACGCACTTCTCCTCTATGCCTTCCTCCAGCCAGTCCTGTATAAGCCTTATCTCATCGATTGTAGCCCCTGCTGTTTTCTTTCCTAGAGTAAAGAAATCGCTGACAAGCCTGGACCTCAGCTCCGAGACGATTTCAATGCTCTCCTTTTCTGAAATACTCTCAATGTCCTCGAGGTCCATCAGGACAGCATCCACAGCTTCAGCATTCGAGAAGAGGGAGCCACCTCGCCCCTCTTCATCACGGAGCTTTACATTTATTTTCCTGTTGCCATAAAGTTCTGCAACCGAGCTATGGTACTGCAGCAGTACCTTTCGCAGCGTCTGTATGAGGAAATTGCGGCTCCTTTCATTCCTCTGTCGCTCAAAAAGAGAAAGGGCTGCATTGGCTTCTACCTCGAGGTTCCTTGATGCGATATATACAATACGCCCGCTCCTGAGCGTACTGCGACTGCTCTCCTCCCCTGTAAGGAAGAAGGCAAGATCCAAGGCGCCCGTAAGACGGGATGACCCCTTTGGACCAGAAAAGAGAAGCGACTGCGGCAGCATACCCGATTCAGTTGTTCTCTTAAGCTCCTCTGCGACCCCTTGCTGTGTCCTCGAGAGTGCTTCAAGCACCTGAAGCTCCTTTCACTACATCGACAAGCGATGGGAAAAGCGGCTCGATGATATTCCTTACAATGACGCTGGAATCGGTGATTGCTGAGATATCAAAGAACGACTGATAGTTCAGGATAGCGATTATTATCGAGAGACAGACTGCTGTTGCAATAAGTCCCCAGACAAAGCCAAGGATATGATCAAGCGCAGGCACAGCTTCCAGAACCCTTCTGAGCATCGAGCCGAAAATACCGACAATTATGAAAACGACAATACATATTGCGACAAAGGAAATCAGGGATGACCACAGTATCGCAAGTCCTGTATTCTCGGAAAGCACCGAAGCAAGTGGCTTGGTGAAAATAAGGGCGACAGGAATCGATATCACGAATCCGGCAAGGTTTGCTACCTGGCGAGCAAAACCTGTGATACAACCCGATATCGCTCCAATCAGAACTATAACAAGCGCAATGATGTCCAGGATGCCGATAGTCAGCGATCCAATCGTATAAGTCCAGTCCATATGAATATAATAGCCATAATCCGGCCTTTTTTACAGAGAAGCCAGAATTCAGACATTAAACTTTCAAAGTTTTCCAGGAAATAGAGATAACACATGGAGTGAATCTTTTTGTCATTTCCAATGTTTTCCTTTTCATCCTTTAGTGCTAATTTCTCAGTATGGCGAATTTCTTTGCAGCTCTCTTCGGAGGGACTAAACACGACAAGGATATGAAGCGCCTCCGCCCTATTGTGGAGAGCGTCAAGAAGGAATACGGATGGGCAGAATCCCTCAAGGATGAGGATTTCCCGAGAATCACAGCAGAGTGGAAAGAAGAAGTCAGGAATGGCAAGAAGCTCGATGAGCTCCTGCCAAAGGCTTTTGCTCTCGCACGCGAAGCATCTGGCAGGGTCCTTGGCGAAAGGCACTATGATGTTCAGATAATGGGCGCAATCGTCCTTCACCAGGGTTCCATCCTCGAGATGAAGACTGGAGAGGGAAAGACGCTCACAGCAGTTCCTGCTGCATACCTCAATGCACTGGAGGGCAAGGGTGTCCATATCATCACAGTCAATGATTATCTCGCCCAGCGCGATGCCGAATGGATGGGCAGGGTCTATTCATTTCTCGGTATGCGTACAGGCTGTGTCATAGCCGGTCAGGACGACCAGAGAAAGAGAGAAGCATACTCGGCTGATGTTACATATGGTACGAACAATGAATTCGGATTCGACTATCTGAGAGATAACATGAAGATCAGCCTGCAGCAGAAGCTTCAGGCAAAGCATCACTTCTGCATCATCGACGAGATTGACTCAATCTTGATTGATGAAGCCAGAACACCTCTTATCATCTCTGGACAGGCAGAGGATGATACACCGAAGGTCAGGGCAGCAAAAGCTGTTGTCCCATTCCTGAAGGAGTGCGAGAAGGATCCTGAAACCGGCGATTACTACGAGCTTACGCCGATGGAGAAGCTCGACAGGGAAGCATATGCGGCCTTTGATGAGAAAGGTGACTACAAGCTCGATGAGAAATCGAAGAAAGTCACATTCACCAAAACCGGTATGACACACATCGAGGAGCTTCTCAGGAAGGAAGGTGCTCTGAAGGCGGCTAAGGATGAGGAAGGAAATACCGTAACATCGCTCTACGATGATGAGAACTTCGAACTTGTCCACTATGTCACACAGGCGGTAAGGGCGCAGTATCTTTACAAGATGGATGTTGATTACCTTGTAAAGGATGGCGAGGTTCAGATAGTCGATGAGTTCACAGGACGTGTTCTTCCAGGCAGACGCTACTCAGAAGGTCTGCATCAGGCTATTGAAGCAAAAGAGAATGTCTCCGTCCGCGGTCAGTCCAAGACTTTTGCGACAATTACATTCCAGAATTTCTTCAGGATGTACGACAAAATCTCAGGTATGACAGGTACTGCTGATACAGAAGCAACTGAGTTCAAGCAGATCTACAACCTCGATGTTGTTGTAATCCCTACAAATCTCCCAGTGCAGAGAAAGGACCTTCCGGACCTCACCTTCTACGATGAGCAGATGAAGTTCAGAGCTATCGTCAATGAGGTTAAGAGGATTCATGCAACTGGCCAGCCTGTTCTCATAGGAACAACATCCATTGAGAAGAGCGAAAGGCTCTCATCCCTCCTAACGAGAGAAGGGATAAGACACGAGGTCCTGAACGCAAAGAACCATGCACGCGAAGCTTACATCATCGGAGAAGCTGGAGCTAAGGGTGCTGTCACAATCGCAACGAACATGGCTGGACGCGGTACGGATATCAAGCTGGGTGGTTCTCCCCTTCACCTTGCAATGAAGAAGGTTGGAACCGATGCCGATCCGGAGACCCTTAAAAAGGCCATGGAGGATATCCAGGGTGATTACAAAAAGGCCTACGAGGAAGTAAAAGCCCTTGGAGGGCTATGCATAATCGGCTCAGAGCGCCATGAATCCAGGCGAATTGACAACCAGCTAAGAGGACGTGCAGGACGCCAGGGAGACCCGGGCTCCAGCCAGTTCTATATTTCTCTCGACGATCCTCTTATGAGACTTTTCGCAAAGGAAGGACTCAAGGAGATGATCGGGAAGCTTGGTCTCAAGGATGGGGAACCAATCCACCACAAACTTCTAGACAACGCTATCGAGAATGCACAGAAGAGAGTCGAGGAAAGGAACTTCCAGATCAGAAAGCATCTTCTGGAATACGATGATGTCCTGAACGAAGAAAGGAACTTTATCTACTCTGAGAGGGACAAAATCCTGGCCGATGAAGACCTTATGGACAGGATAATCGATAATACAAAGGAATTCATCGATGAAGCCTGGGAGGATGCAGCAGGAGACAAAGAGAAATTCGCTTCGAATTTCCAGTCAGTCTTCGCAACGCGCCCCGATGATTCCCTTCTCTCGGATGTGAATACATTGAAGGACAACATGGTCAACAGCCTTAAGGAAAAGGAAGCAAAGGTTGGAAAGCAGAACTTCAATTCATTCATCAGATTCGTCTATCTGAGGAATATCGACAAGAGATGGGTTGACCACCTCGATGCTCTTGAGGACATACGGGATGCGGCATCGCTTATGAGCTATGCTCAGAAGAACCCTCTTGTCGAGTACAAGAACACTGCATCCGATGCCTTCGATTCGATGATTTCTGGCATCACAGAGACTGTTACAAGGACCGTGAATGCTGTAAGGATCACACTTCAGCCCAGACCACAGCAGCAGAACCAGAAGCTTCAGGCAACACACCATGCACCAGGAGCTCCAATGGTTTCGAGAAATGCCCAGACAGCAGTCTCCTCCAGTTCCCAGGCACAAGGTACTACTATAGTCAGGACAACACCAAAAGTTGGACGTAATGACCCATGCCCCTGCGGAAGTGGTAAGAAGTATAAACATTGCTGTGGTAAGAATTTATAATTCAACAAATTAGAATTTTGATTCTCCCTCAAACCTCAAGAGAATAACACAATCGGCCACAAATTATCGGTGGCCGATTCTTCTCTCCAGATTTCCAATATCCTCAAATATCGAAAGCTTATTGGAATGACACAGCCTGAGCTTGCAAAAAAAGCTCAGAACTTCAAAGCAGTTCATTTCCGATATGGAAAATGAACGAAAGACAATAAGCAAGAGAATGGCAAAGGAGCTTGCTAACCTGTTTGATGTGTCCGTTGGTTTATCTGAAATATTTTCTGGCACATTGCAGACTAGGTCAGAACGCTGTCAGATTCATTGGATCAAGGGGAACGCTGTTCTGTTCAATAGAGAAGACAACAGCAGGCTCTGGAAAATATCTGTTGCTTGTACCTATTGAACCGATTATATCCCCCTGCTCCACTCTCTCGCTGACTTTTACAGATACCTGCTCGAGAGCATAGTAATCAGTAGAATAACCATTGTCATGAAGAAGTGTAACAGATCTTCCATACTTCGGATGGAGGAAAAGATCGACAACAGAACCAGCTGCCGCCGCACGGACCTCGGAACCAGGTGTTGATGAAATTACTACGCCATTGATAGGTTCACCATCGATGAGATCTCCAAACTCCGCGACAATCCTGCCGCCCTCGAGAGGGGATTTGAAAATATATGAATTCTGTTCCTCAACAGCACCAGGGGCTGGAATGAAAATCTCCTCCCCGGGAAGAACTGCCGTATATTCCTTCCCATTGAGAGATGCAAGATCTGCAGCTGTAAGCTCGGGGTTTCTGGCTTCCGCGATGGACTGAAGTGTATCCCCATCTTCCACCGTATAGTATGTACCATCAACCGACGGAATCTCGATAACCATACCTGGGTCAAGATTTGTCTCCGTCAGTTTATTGACCTGTACAAGCGTGTTGCTGCTAAGACCGAATTCCTCTGCAATACCGAGAAGGGTCTCTCCCCCCTCAACAGCGTGAGAAGTGAATGTTACAGGCTGGAATCTGCCTGAAGCTCTCTCGATTGATGGTTCTTCGATGCTTTCCACTTCGGGCATTTCTTCCGCTGGCACTTCAAGGCGCTCCCTCGATTCGATTATCTCGGGCTGAGCTGGATCAACAGTTACAGCTTCTGGAAC
This sequence comes from uncultured Spirochaetaceae bacterium, assembly GCA_944392705.1. GTDB lineage: Bacteria > Spirochaetota > Spirochaetia > Sphaerochaetales > Sphaerochaetaceae > Ornithospirochaeta. Next base: position 8,052 of record CALXXO010000042.1, on the reverse strand, counting down.
ATTTGTCTCAGGTTCCGGAGCAGAGTCATGAGGAGTGAACAGCAGATAGATTATTATCGCAATCAGAGTGAGAAGCACACCAATCGATGCAATGGCGGCTGTCATCTTACCATTGCCACGGCCCTTTTCCCTGAAGCCCTCAGGTGGCATATCATCATAGCTGTATCTACCCATCTCTACCTCAAAACACCTTTATATTCTACAGAAACTATCCTCTGAAATTCAACCAGACCAGTGCATTATGCACCTTATGATTTTTGAGCTATAATCTGCGATGTGGAAAGATTCCCGAAAGATACATCAGAAATGGAAAACAAAGGGAGAAGCGGAAGCTGTTTTCTGACATTGCTTCTCCTTGTCTTCCTTGCAATATCTGCAATAGCTGCAGCAAAGGCTGCTACTGGACCGGTGCTTGTCCCTGCTTATGAGGATCAAGAACTGCCACTGACTCTTGTCAGGGGAAACATCCTGGACAGAAATGGAAATCTGCTTGCAATACAGGCCCCGGATTACGGTTTCGATATCCACCTTTCAGATGCATCCGGAGCGGAGGTGGCTGCATTCATATCCAGCTATACCGATGAGAATGCGATATCAATAAGCGAGAAAATAGAGAGCGGAGCTGATTTCATAATGATTTCCAAAACCCTTTCTTCCGATGAAATCGACAAGATACGTGACAGACTTTACGCAGAGTCCCTCTCCGACGATATCTCACCGGTAATCAGGGAGACAAGAAAGATAACAGATGAATCAGTGGCAATGCTTGTTGGGAATGTCGATATTAACCTAAAAGGAAAAAGCGGCCTTGAAAAGCTATATGACAATATCCTATCCCCTTCTCCGGAGAAAGGTGTTGTCGTCGCATATGGAGAGGATCTCCAGCTTTCGATTGATGTAGCTGTGCAGAGGAAGCTTTTCGAGACAATGAATGCAAATGCTTCGGATGGGGAAGCTGCAATCCTCTCTGAGTCGGGAGAAGTCGTTGCATACTATGGAAGTGATGAGAGAATCCTGAAGTCTCTTGTCTTATCTGAGCACACAGTTTTCCCTTACCATGCAGAGGATAGCGGAAAAGGATTCCTGATATATACAGATGATAACCACAGGAATCTCCTGCCGCTCATCAGCTCAGAGATACCTGCTTTCTGAATCTCTTCATATCCAGCCCGAAGCCCTTCATATGCTCAAGAAGGAGCGTACCTGATGCCTTGCTTATATCATCAGGAACTTTCTGTCCATCTGTAAAAAAGAGCATAGGAACGGAGACCTTGTAGGAGAAAGAGAGTACATTGCCGATCGTCTCCGTCTCATCAAGCTTTGTCACGGCAAGCGATGATGGGGAGAACTGGGAGTAAGATGAATACTGATCCAGAATATCCTCCTCCTTCATGCTCGCGCTGACTGTAAGGATGAAATCGGTACGGTCCCTGTCAAGAAGCGAGAGCATACCATGAAGCTTAAGATTGAGCTCCTTATCCTTCGGAGAAAGTCCCATCGTATCGATGAATATCATATCCTTCCATGAAAAACGCTCCGTAGCTTTTATCAGCTCATCCTCGGCTCCTGCCTGCAATACAGGGATGGAGAGAGCATTGCCAAATGCCGACATCTGCTCAAAAGCCCCCGTCCTGTAGGAATCCAGGGTTATGATTCCGACGCTTTTATCGCTCTGAGAGAAAAGATAAGCAACTTTTGCAAGCGTGGTGGTCTTTCCAGAACCAGTGGGACCAACGAAGACAACGAAGTGCTTAGGATGGACCTGCTTGTCATAATCGATACCGACAGTGCTCAGAAGGCGCTCCGACATGATCATTGATACATCACCATCTTCGGGAAATGATTCCAGAAGCTTGGAGCGAAGTGGATCTGTAATATGATTTTTGTCGAGCATCGCTTCAGCTTCCGGATTAGATTTCTTTCTGAATATCTCAGTATCCAGTCGTTCTTCAGGAGACAGCGTGGATGGATCGGGGGTCTTCGCTTCCTCTGCGAATTCTGAGATATCGCTCTCATTAACAGTTTTCTTCTCCTTCTTAGCCAGGTAACAGACGACCTCGCATTTAGTCTTCTTTCTTGAGAAGAATCCACCACCTGTTGTGTAATCGCGACGGGAATGGATCCTTATTCCATCCCCATACTGCTCACGTGCCTTTCTGACGGCATCCTCATAGCTATCGCCAACGACTGTATAATACTGCATATCAGAGAATATACTTCGAGAGGTCCTGATCCTCTGCTATATCGCTGAGTCTCTCCCTGACATACCCCTTTGTTATATTTATGGTCTGTCCGGAAAGCTGATCTGCCGAGAACGCAAGTTCCTCAAGCAGTTTCTCCATAACCGTATAAAGCCTTCTTGCGCCGATGTTATCATTTGTCTGGTTGACCTCTGAAGCAATCCTTGCAATCTCATGAAGCGCTTCATCATCGAAATCCACACTGACACCTTCTGTCGAAAGGAGAGCCTTGTACTGCTTTGTTATAGCATTCTGCGGCTCTGTAAGGATCCTGTAGAATTCCTCCGCAGTCAGGTCATGAAGCTCAACACGTAGTGGGAAACGGCCCTGAAGCTCTGGGATGAGATCAGAAGGCTTTGAGAAGGATAATGCACCAGCTGCGATGAAGAGTATGTTTGTAGTATCGATAACTCCCCACTTTGTAGAAACCTTCGAGCCTTCTACAATCGGGAGGATATCACGCTGGACACCTTCTCTGGACACATCGGAGTTGGATGTACTGTTGTGGGATGCGACTTTATCGATCTCATCGATGAAAATGATTCCCATCTCCTCCGCCCTGGTCTTAGCTTCATCCACAGCCTTGTCAGGATCGATTACTTTATCGAGCTCCTCTTCCTCTATGATTTCCCTCGCTCTCTTGACTGTAAGCTTCCTGGTCTTCTTGCCAGGGGAAGAGAACATATTGCCGATGCTGGAGAGTGCATTCTGAAGATCCTCCATATTCCCAGAGGAACTCATAAGCTCAAATCCGACATGGGCTTTCATATCGACAGGGAGTTCAACTTCCTTTTCATTGAAGACTCCTGAACGGAGCATCTGCCTGAAGCGTTCGCGTGTTTCCTCCACCGCAACATCCGTCTCGCCCTTGTTCTTCTCAATTGCAGGCAACAGTAGATCGAGAAGCCTTTCCTCCACCCTTCTCTCCACTTCCTCGTGTCTCTGCTCCGCCATTTCCTCCCTTACCATGGAAAGGGAAGCTGCCATAAGATCGCGAACCATTGATTCAACATCGCGACCTACATAACCGACTTCGGTATACTTTGTAGCTTCGACTTTTACAAAAGGTGCCTTTGCAAGCTTTGAAATCCTCCTTGCAATCTCCGTCTTTCCGACACCCGTCGGACCAATCATCAGGATGTTTTTCGGAGTGACTTCATCCCTGATCTCATCGGGAAGCCTTTTCCTCCTGACTCTGTTGCGGATTGCAATTGCGATGGTACGCTTCGCTTCATCCTGTCCGACTATATATTCATCAAGGCTCTTCACTATTTCTGAAGGAACCATATCATCGAGCGATTTCTTATTCTCCAGCATTCTGGACCTCCGTGATTATATTATGGTTGGTATATATGCAGATATCGGCAGCAATCCCAACGCTCTTTCTTGCTATCTCCTCAGCGCTCCAGTCGACACCTGCATCGAGGTAGGCCCTTGCAGCTGCATATGCATAGCTTCCGCCCGATCCGATGCCCATTGCATCTCCCTCTGGATCAAGAACATCTCCGACACCTGTTATCATGAAGAGCTTCGAGCCGTCGGAAACAAGCATCATAGCGTTGAGATTCTTCAGAGCCCTGTCAGTGCGCCACTGCTTAGCAAGCTCCACTGCAGCCCTTGTCAGATCACCATTGAACTGTTTCAGCTTGCCCTCGAAGAGCTCAAAGAGCGTGAATGCATCCGCAGTCGATCCAGCGAATCCGACAATGATCTTGCCATTGTAGATTCTCCTGACTTTCCTGCAGTTGCCTTTGATTACGAATCCGCCTTCTCCGCTTGTCGCCTGACCGTCACCGGCAATCGCAACCTCTCCGCCTTTCCGGACTGCACATATCGTTGTACCGTGAATCTCCATTTTCTCACTCCTTTGCATGAGGATGCGTATCCTCGTAGACTTTCTTCAGTCTTCCTCGGGATACGTGTGTATAGATTTGAGTCGTGGAGATGCTCTCATGCCCTAGCAGCTCCTGAACAAGCCGGATATCAGCACCCCGGTCCATGAGGTGCGTCGCGAAGGAATGACGCAGGGTATGGGGCGTGAATTCCTTCTGCCAGCCTAACAAGGCTCTATACTTATCAAAGATAATATGAGCGGAGCTGAAGGGCAACCTCCCGCCCTTATCTCCAATCAGAAGGGCTTTCTCCCCTTCGATTCCAAGGCTCATAAGATATTCATTCCTTTTTTCCAGATATTCCTTGATCTCCGCAGCAGTCGATTTCGAGAAGAACACAAACCGTTCCTTTCCCCCCTTTCCCCTGATGAGAATCCTGCGTTTCCCATATTCAATATCATCGATATCAACAGCGACAGCTTCGGAGATTCTGCAACCTGTATTATAGATGAAAAGGAAGAGCATATGATCCCTCTCATCCTGGAAATTCTTCCTCTCCACGCCCAGAAGCTCCTTCACTTCATCTTCTGTAAGCACAGAAGGAAGGCGCCTTGATTTCTGTCTCATCGAGATATCCATGAAAGGTTCGGAGGAGACCGTTCCACGCTTCATCATATAGGAATAGAATGTTCTTAGCGCTGTAAGCTTCCTGAGAACTGAACGCTCAGAGAATTCATCCTGGAGGTATTCTGCATATAAAGCCGCATCCTCCTTTGTGAAAGATACAGGGTCAAGCTCCCTGTCCCTCATATATTTCCTCCACTGCTCAAGATCGACAGCATAGCTTTTCACCGTATTCTCAGATAAAGCTCTCACTGTCTTTATGTAGGAAATGAATGAAGAAATATAATCCATAGCCAGATTCTCCCACCCTTGCAAGCACTTCGTCAACAAAGCCGGAGGGCATCGTAGTTCTCTCCGAGAAAACCATATCGACCGCTTTCGGAGTGATAGACAATGAACTTCCCTCTTCCGGGAAGCGAGGAATAGGAAGACATAACAGGACAGCCTTCACCAGCAAGGCGGCGACCTGCACGGGAGGAAAGCGATGAGCGGAGTATCGATACATCCTTGCCCATATCGAGCATAGTGATTACAGGGCTGTAATCAGGAATGTACTCGCCACCGAAAAGGACAAGCGCTTCCTCTGAAAGGAACGATGAAAGATACATTGCTCCCTTACGCTTAGGTGGAATGAGCGGCATGATTATCCCCCCGCCTGAAAGGAGTATCCTCCTGATGACTGGAGAGTATCTGCATTTCAGAACAACCTGCGGATCTGTGACAATCGAATAAAGACGTCCATTTCCATCCTCAGCCCCTTTCAGCACAGACATTGGCCCATAGCACTCTGCAAAAACGATGATTGCCCTCCCCTCCAATGCGGCTTCAAGCGATGATACATACATCTCCTTCACGCCGTGGATATCAACAGGTCCGAGAGATGTTATAAGTATCCCCTTTTCATCAGGAAGGTTGCCAATGAAAAGGACTGGAATGGATGCTATGACAGCCCATGAAACCCCTGCATCCAATTCCTTCTCTATCCACTCTCTTTCAGACGATACAAATAATGAGAGAAAATCATGTTTATTCATATGAAAGTATACGCTGAAGATAGAACAATTGGACAATAATTATATTTTTATCATATAATTTAGATATTTATTCTAAATCATTCTCATCGCTTAATGGACTATATTTATCGAAGAATGCTAGGAGAGATGATGTATCGAGGTGGGTATAAATCTGCGTTGTTCTGACGTCGCTGTGCCCAAGCATTTCCTGTACCGACCTGATATCTGCACCATTTTCGATCATATGGGAAGCAAAGGAATGCCGTAGTGTATGTATCGTGGCATCCAGCCCAAGCCTGAGCGTTGCCTGATGAAAGCGTTTGTGCGCTGCCTGCCGCGTCATCCGTTCCCCTCGCCTGTTGAGGAAAAGCGCAGTCTCCTTATCTCTCCTGAGAAGCTTCGGTCTTACATTCGAGAGATAGTTATCCAATGCGTCAGAAGCACTCTCGCCGATGAATACAAGCCTTTCCTTGTCCCTCTTCCCGATAACCGCTATAGTCCCTTCATCTTTCCTATACGATGAAACATCGAGCGCAATAGCTTCCGATATTCTCATGCCAGAGGAATAGATAAGCTCAAATAGCGCATAATCGCGGAAAGAGAGGATATCATCCTTTGGGAATGAAGCGAGAAGCTCATCGACTTCCTCCACGGATATTACACGAGGAAGGTAATCCTTCTCCTTAGGTTTCTCTACGAGCTTTGCAGGATTGGAATCCTCCACATTCCCCTCTGAAATGAGAAATCTGTAGAAAGCCCTCAGTGAGGAGAGGATACGCCCCTCTGTCCTCTCTCCCGTTCCACCTTCCCTTCTGTGGATAAGATATCCTTCTATATCCTCCGGTGTCGTTGAATAGAGATCCTTTCCTTCAGATGAGAGATATGTAAGATACCTTTCAGCTTCAGATGAATAGACCTCTCTGGTTTTCTCAGAGAGGCGTCGCTGGTAGATTATATATCTCGAGAAAGCGCTGAGCTCCTCAGAATATACAGGTGAAAGCTCAGTTGTCTTCGTCATTTCTCGAGTATCTTAGGATTGCAGGGATGGAATAATCATTCTGCGATGCATTCCGCTTTCCAAGCTGCTGCTGCAGATCCTGCCATCTGTTTACAGTGATTGTAGCAGGATCGGAAGGCTGGCGCTGCGGCTGTGGAGGAACTTCCTGCCTAGGCTCCGGCTTAGGCTCTTCGCTCACTGGCTGAGGAGCTTCCTTCTTCTTCTCTGTCTCCTCGAGCCTTCTCTTGAAAACATCAGTCTCGGGATCGAATGTCGTGGATACTTCCCTCTGCTCGAAGCCTGTTGCGATGACAGTAACCTTTATTCTGTCGCCAAGCGCCTGATTATAACTCTGGCCTGCGATAATGAGCGCATCTTCGGCGCAGCTTTCGGTAATGACCTCGACCACATCCTGATACTCCTGCAGTGTGAGGTTATCGCCGCCGGCAAGGTTGACGAGCACAGATTTAGCTCCATCTATCGAAGCATTCTCAAGAAGCGGGTTGGATATAGCAAGCTTTGCAGCATCGACAGCTCTGTTAGCACCCTCGCCGAATCCAAGACCGATGAGAGCATCCCCCTTGCCTTTCATTATCGTCTTTACATCAGCGAAGTCTATGTTGATCTCACCTGGCTCTGTAATGAGGTCAGAAATGCCCTGTACAGCCTGCAGAAGCGCGCTGTCAGCAATAAGGAATGCCTGCTTGATCGGAGTGTTGGCTTCTACGACCTTGAGAAGGTGCTGGTTAGGAATGAGGATGAGCGTATCTACCTGCTTCCTGAGTCTCTCTATTCCCTGCTGGGCAAGGAGGAGCTTTTTCTTTCCTTCGAATGCGAAAGGTGTAGTGACAACAGCAACAGTAAGAGCTCCAAGGGACTTGGAAATCTCGGCGACAACCGCAGCAGCTCCAGTTCCTGTACCACCGCCCATACCCGCGGTGATGAAGACCATATCGGAATTCTCAAGCTCTGCTTTGATCTCCTCTTTGGATTCCAGTGCGGCTTTCTCTCCGACCTCTGGAACTCCGCCAGCTCCAAGACCTCCGGTGAGTTCCTTTCCGATTGCAATCCTCGTCTGGGCATTGGATCTCTGGAGTGCCTGTACATCTGTATTGAGAGCTACGAAAGAAACCTTCTTCAAGCCGGATGCAATCATACGGTTGACAGCATTGCCGCCACCTCCGCCTACACCGACAACTTTGATGATCGTAGGAGCTGCTTCTCCTGCCGCAGTCGCATCCTCAATATCGAAAATATCAAAATCCATACAACACTCCTTAGAAAAGTTTTCCGAAAAGGTTTTTCACCTTCCCGCCGATGCCGCTTTTCTCCTTTCCGCTTCCTGG
>CALXXO010000041.1 GCA_944392705.1 uncultured Spirochaetaceae bacterium | reverse complement strand
GGGCTTAGGTTTCGTGCGAGAGGCGGGACTCGAACCCGCACACCGAAGTACTAGTTCCTAAGACTAGCGTGTATACCAGTTTCACCACTCTCGCGGTGCTTATGAGCCGCAAAGGGATCGAACCTTTGACCCACAGATTAAGAGTCTGTTGCTCTACCAGCTGAGCTAGCGGCCCAATAATAATGTGCGCCCTGTAGGACTCGAACCTACAACCTGCGGATTCGAAGTCCGACGCTCTATCCGTTGAGCTAAGAGCGCTTTTCCTCCATCGGAGGTAGTAGGGTGGAAGAAGGGGATCGAACCCTCGACAAGCAGATCCACAATCTGCCGCTCTACCGCTGAACTACTTCCACCATTAAGCGAAAGCGAGGCGTGCACCTAGCAATTTCAACGTCCAAGAATATGTCAGAATCTGAGCAAATTGTCAACACATTTAACCAACATTTCCCAAATTTTTATTCATATCCTTACAGTCCAAAGAATTATTTATCGCCAAATTTCTCTATGACCTCTCCCCTTTTCACCTTTTTCGTGCTCGTCATCGGCAAAGCTTCATAAACAACATCAACGCGGGTAATGTTTTTATGGGAAACCGTACCCTTGTTTACAGAATCAACAATCTCATTGATACGCTTCTCAACCAAGGTCTTATCGCCATTCATTTCATCTATGAAGCTTTTTGAAGGAACAATAACAGCGCGTATGCCCTCTTTTTTAAGAGCTTTGTCGGCCATATAGCCAAATACACAAATCTGGTCAATCTCATTGTAAAGCTGGAAAGGATCCTCAACTTCCTCAGGAAATACGTTCTTTCCCCCCTCAGTTACAATAACATTCTTCTTTCTTCCAGTGAGATAGAGGTATCCATCTTCATCCTGATAACCCACATCCCCTGTATTTAGCCAACCATCTTCTGTCAGGACCTCTCTTGTGGCTTCCTCGTTATTGTAATAGCCCTTCATGACCATTGGTCCCTTTATGAAAATAAGGCCATTGCCATCACTATCCGGATCGACAATCTTGACTTCTTCCATAGGAAATTTCTTACCTACAGATTCAACTCTGAAGGCCTTTATCGGATTAAGATGAGTTACCGGAGAAGCTTCTGTGAGCCCGTATCCCTGTACAAAATCTACACCGAGTTCATTGAACATCCTGAATGTAGAAGCAGGAAGCGGCCCACCACCAGAGATACACACCCTTATATTCTCGAAAGACAGTTTCTCGAGAAGAAAACCAAAGATCTTCTTCCCAATATTCCGACCCGTAACTGTCTTGATCAAACCGGAGACTTTCATCATTGCGCGAACAAGTGCATATACAACAATTCCCTTCTTCCTTACTCCGGTCATCAAAGAGGATATCATCTTGTTGTAGAGCATCGGGACAGCCATGAAAATAGTGACCCCACCATCTTTAAGCTCACGGAAGATATGGGTCATTGCCAGTTTACGGCCAAACACGACACCACCACCAACGCTTAGTGACATATAAACAACAGCCATCATCGTATAAGCATGGTGCAGAGGAAGGATTGCATAGATTGTATCAGAATGCTTGAACTCAAGGTTGGCCTGTGTCAGATAACAATCTGAGACAAGGTTATCATGAGTAAGCATTACCCCCTTGGGAGTTCCTGTTGTCCCAGAAGTGAACAGGATAGCAGCAAGATTATCACCGGAAAGACGGGGAAAGGATACTTCGGGACCATCCAATGAAAGAACATCATCCAGGGAGTACTTTTTCAGCCCAAGCGCGCCATTTCTATCAAGACTATCCAGACGATCCTTTTCTGAAAAGATAGCTTTCACCCCGCCAAAGCTGATGAACTTCTCCAGTTCAGTTTCCTTATATGCAGCATCTAGCGGAACAATTACACCACCGAATTTTATTACAGCAAAATATGTAAGTGCCCACTCGGCAGAGTTATGCCCACACACTGCAATCTTATCCCCTTTCCGGAACCCTTCGGAGACAAGGAATCTTGCAATGCGGATAATCGTATCTTCTGTTTCCTTATAAGTTAGTCGGATTTCAGGGTCAAATGCATGGAAGCAAAGAGTATCAGGATAGCGAATGACAGATAAATGAATCATCTCCGGCACAGTCGGCCACTTCCCTTCAAACTCCTTTCCCCTATATTCATCGAGAAATGCCCATGCATTTCTGTATTCTACATTCTTCATCCGAATCCTCCCAATCAGGGTTTACTTTAACATGGGAGTAAAATAGAAAAAAGATAGCAATGGAGAAAATAATACTGCCCGGTTGTTGAAATTTCTGTTGTTCGTCATAATCCATAGATATGGGACTTGAAGGATTCAGAGAACTTGGACTCGGAGAAGAGTCAATCAAAGCACTAGAGGAAAAGGGTTTCGAGGAACCTACTGAAATACAGAGACGCGCAATACCGCTTCTTCTGAAGGAAGGAACGGAAATCGTAGGTCAAGCACAGACAGGAACAGGTAAAACAGCGGCTTTTGCGCTGCCAATTCTAGAAACGGTAAATGCAGGCAATGAAAAGGTACAGGCTCTGATACTTGTCCCGACAAGGGAACTTGCAAGCCAGGTAAGCGAGGAAATAAGCTCACTCCGCGGCAGCCGTCGCCTTGACATAGCAGCAATATACGGCGGCGCAAGCATGGCACAGCAGCTCAAAAAGCTGAAAAGGGGTGTAGAGATAGTAGTCGGCACACCAGGACGAATACTGGACCATATAAGACGTGGATCCCTTGACTTATCGATGCTGGAATTCCTTGTGCTCGACGAAGCTGATGAAATGCTCGACATGGGCTTTATCGATGACATTGAAGCGGTGCTGAGGGCAGTTCCAGAAAAGAGAAGAATGCTCCTCTTCTCGGCAACAATGCCACCAGCTATCATGAAACTTGCGGAAGGATTCATGCACAATCCTGAGATTATCAGGACGCAGAAAAAGGATACAGCGGCACTCTCCACAGACCAGATTTACTACGAAGTCAGGGAATCGGACAAACTTGAAGCGCTGACAAGAATCATCGACAGGGAACCGGACTTCTATGGAGTTGTCTTCTGCAGGACAAAACTCCAGTGCGATGAAATTGGTCAGAAGCTCCACGACAGAGGATACGATGCCGCCTCCCTTCACGGGGACCTTTCACAGAGGGAAAGGGAACAGATTCTGAGGAAAATGAAGGAGCACCAGATTTCCATTCTGGTCGCCACTGACGTAGCAGCAAGAGGACTCGACATACAGGACCTCACACACGTCATCAACTATACCCTACCGCAGGATCCGGAAATATATATCCACAGAGTCGGGAGAACAGGACGTGCTGGAAAGAACGGTACGGCAATAACATTCATCACACCTTCAGAATCCAGGAAGTTCGCTTACATCAGGAAGGCATCCCGTTCTGATATAAGAAAGGAAGAGATTCCAAAGGCTGAGGAAGTTATCGAGAGGAAGAAAGAGAGAATCAAAAACGAGATTCTCGATGCGCTCTCTGCAGAACCAAAGCAGGAATATATGGAAATAGCCAGAAGCGTTCTCTCCGGACGTGACTCGACAGAAGCTTTTGCAGCAATACTCTCTTCAATCTACAAGAATGAACTCGATGCTTCGAGGTATCACGATATAGCTGCAATAACCCCAAAGGGAAGCAGGGAGAAATCGAGAAGAGAAAGGCGCGAGGAAGCCAGGAACAGGGAGAAATACGACAAGGTTCGCTCTCCTTCCATGGATGAGGGAGGAACAACAAGGCTTTTCATAGCGAGAGGAAGGAAAGATGGCCTTACGAAAGGTATGCTCATAAACATCATAATCGACCAGGCCGGAGTAAGGGATGAAGATATAAGAGATGTTGAAATCAACGATACATCATCCTTCATCTCTGCCCCATTCTCCGTTGCTGAAACCATTCTGAAAGCTTATTCCGACAGGACAATGAAGGGTAAGCCAATAGTGATGAGGGCAAAGCCAGAAGGCGGGGCCAGAGATGCAAGAAAGAAAGCTTCCGGCAGAAAAGAAGCATTCAGAGGAAAAGGAAAGCGCAGGAAGAGATGGGAAGATGATTACCAGCCATACGGACGCGATACACGCGATGGAGAAGATGGAAGGTATTCATTCCCAGACAGAAAGAAAAAGCGCAGAAAATAATCAGATGTGGATATGATCATCAAAGCGCTCTGAGAGAAGACGGTGCATGAAGCCGTCTTCTTTTTTCAGCATCTTCGATCCTCTTGTAATCTTGCAGAGTGATAATTTCCGTTCCTCCGCAATCTCACGCTGTGGTTTTCCCTTATAAAGGTCTGTCATCAAAAGCCATCTGTTAATCATATCTTTCACTTCAGAAGATGTGAAAAGATCATCGAAAAGTGCTTTCATATCTTCCTTTTCTGTAACAGAGCAGAAAACAGAGATTATATCTTCAAAAGCTTCAGCAGCTTCTTTAGCTCTTGCTTCTTCATTGGTCAATTTTGTTTTATTTTCCCTCATACATATGAAAGTAGCGGGCATTTGTACCTAGGTCAAGCTCAGAATGCAGGCGAGAACAGGCGCAGGAAGTACCTTATAAAGCGCCTTATTGGGCCATGTACAGCCACCATTTCCTCGCTCATCCTCTCTGAAATCTCAAACGTCCTCTCAAAATCATCCTTTACGGCACTTACAACCGAGGAGCGGACAAAGAGAACGGAAAGCTCGAAATGAAGATAGAAGGATCTGTAATCTATATTTGTTGTACCAACTACAGCAACCTCATCATCCGCGATGAATGTCTTGGAATGCATGAATCCCGGCATATACTCGTAAATCTTCACTCCGCTCCGGATCAGAGGAATGTAATTCGATCTGGAAACCTCAAACACGGTTTTCTTATCAGGGTAATGAGGAGTTATTATCCTTACATCAACACCCGATGCCGCTGCTATCTTAAGAGCTCCCATCATCTGGTCATCGGGAACAAGATAAGGCGTTGTTATCCAGACATAGCGTTTAGCATTTGCAATTATCTGTATATAAACATCCTCTGCTGTCGACATATCATCAAACGGATTATCGCCAAATGGCTGGATAAAACCGTCATCGGGAAAGGATAATGTGGGAAGGTATTTTGAGAGATCGTCTTCCCCGCTCCAGACACCAGCCCACATTTCAAGGAACATATAGGTGAAATTCCATACCGCATCTCCCTTGAATTTCACAGCATTGTCTTTCCAGTATCCGAACCTGATCTCATCATTGGCATACTCATCAGCAAGATTAAGACCACCTGTATAGCAGACATTTCCATCGATATCGAAAATCTTCCTGTGATCTCGGAAATTGAGCCTCGGGTTCATATGAAGCTTTACCCGGTTGAAGGCAACTGCCTTTATCCCAAGGCTCCTCAGCTTCAGATCATAGCGTGCAGGGATGGAATTAATGGATCCCATATCATCGTAGATTATCCTTACATCGACCCCTGCCCTTACCTTCTTCAGAAGCTCATCGAGAATCCGTGACCACCACTTACCCTCTCCAATGATGAAGTATTCTATGAAAATGAAACGTTCAGCTTTCCTTATTTCCTCTATTACATCAATGAAGAATTCCTCGCTGTAATAAAAATAGGAACAGCTTGTCCCGCCCCATGCTGGAAGCCCTGTAGTATTGAAAATATATCTCGAGATATGGCTATACTCCGGTGCGGAGTCGTACAGCGCAGTATCTGCAGTCTCTGGGAATAATGACTCATTGGGCAGAGATTTCTGGAAGCGCTTCATCTTCTTTCGGGAGAAGTATCCAAGCTTCTTGTTAGCCATCATCAGGTAGAGAACCCCACCGAAGACAGGCAGGATGCCAATCAGGAACATCCAGACCATTTTATACGCAGGCTTCTCCGGGCGCGTGAAGACGACAAAAAGCATTATAATCGATAAAAGCGAAAATGCGAGATAGAAGCCTTTTGCATAGCTTGCCCAAAGAACGACATAAAGCAGAAGCGCAAACTGGACCGCCATGAAAATAGCAAACCAGAAAAGACGCTGTGTCATTGCTTTGAGAAGTTTACGTAGCATCCGCTTCTCTCCTTGAGAATTCACAGCCGCACCACGCCTGTCTGTAGAGTCCCAGTTCCTTGGAGAGGATTATCGAACGATTGAATCCATCTTTCTTCTTGAAATCAAACTCTCTGAAACCTTCGAAATCAGCACCTTCTGAGAAGATCTTCCTGCTGTTCTTGAAGCGGGATACTGTCAGAGTCGTTGTGAATTCATCAATACCCAGTTCCCTGGCTTTCTCGGCAGTTCTTGCAAGATTGAAGTGAAAACAGAGTGAGCAGCGTTCCCCATGTTCTTTGTCTTTCTCATGTCCTCTGACAGCTTCCAGCCACTTTTCATGATTCCATTCATCAAGAATGACCTGAAGGCCATAATGCCTAGCAACTATGAGAAGATTCTCATATCGCTTCATGAATTCCTCATAAGGGAATATATTGCTGTCGGAGAAAAAAAGGACAGGCTCATACCCCTCCTGAAGAAGTCTCTCCACGGAGCTTGTAGAGCATGGACCGCAACAAACATGAAGCAATATCCTCTTTCCCATAAACAAAGCGGATGCTAGCATATCAGGTAATCAATCGCAACAGAGAGGGGTTATGAAGAAATATCGATTCATTCCAGGGCTGATACTGCTTGTACTATCCCTGGTTGCCATGTCAAATGAAAACATACCAGCTCCCATATCCATGGTTCTGCTGCTTGCAACTGCAGCTGTATTCATCTATTCCAGCAGGGGAACTGTCTATTTCTCGAAAGCTGTAAAAGCTATCAACAGCGGTGATTACGAGAAAAAACTCTATGGTGTCAGGATGATGAAAAAGGCGCTCGATGCGGGATTATCCAACGAGAACGCAGTGGTAGCAGCATCTGTGATGCTCCAGAATGATGAGGAAGAGAGAGCGAGGGAGATTCTTGAACCGCTTACGAAATCATCGGAAAAGAAAGTGGCAGGACCTGCAATGTCTTCACTGTCGATGTATTACTGGCTCGTGAAAGATTATGACAAGGCAATAGAGCTCTGCGAGAAAGCAATGGCAAGCGGCTACGTATCGAGGAATATATGCATCAACCTGCTGACATATTATCTTGCAGCAGGAAAGACCAGAGAATTCAGCAATCTCCTTGAACAGATGGGCACAAGTGGGGCCTCGTCACCTGCTGTCGTGGATTTCCTTGCAATAAATGAGATGTTCAGAAGCAACTGGAAACAGGCTGGAGCCTATCTTGAAGCGCTATGTGTAGAAGCAAATCCAGGCTTCCCGGATGCATACATCCATTTTGCACAGGTCTATATGCATTACGGTGAAATCGGGAAAGCAATTGAAATGCTCAAAGAAGCACTGGATTCCGACTTTGCAAAGTATTCTGTCTATACAAAAGACTATGTCAATGAGATGATCAGAATCCTTTCAGATGGATATGAATGCGTACCATTCGCTGAAGCTGCTTCCAGGGACAACAAAGCAATACTGAAGATTGCAAATGGGCAATTCCCCAAATACGAGAAAGCTGAAACAGAGTTCACAGGCTCTGTCATTCCAGGCGCTCCACAGATGCCGGACTTCAGGGAAATCGTCAGCGAGCAGAGCCAGGAAGATGACAGGGATGCCAATACTGAGCTTTCAGAAGCCGATGAGAAATGGCTGAGAAAGCATCAAGACTGATACTTCAGAGAAATCAGGAAGGATGAAACGAAGCTGTCTGCAAGGGTATCGTATCCAAGACGCACCCTGAATGGCAGCTTCATCAGCCCGATAACCGAAAAAGATGCTTCAGCTTCTATTCCAGCCGAGAAGTCTGCTGTGACATCGTGAAGAAGCACATCGCAGAATGCTGCAATCTCTATATCCTCGAAAATCAGGAACTCCCCAAATGTCGGAGAAGATGGAAGCGCATATCCCAGGCTGAAAGAGAAAATCGTGTTATGGTAATCAGAAAGCCTTAAATAGTTATCTTCCTTTCCAAGCGCAGTACTTGCATATCCATCCGAGAGAAATAGAGGAACTTCTCCCTTGCCATCAACTGCTACACGTGAAAATACACCAGCATCCAGGAACCATGAGACACTTGGCGGTATCCAGAACCGCGTAGATACTGCGGCTTCCACATAGTGATGCGGTGCCGTGAGGAAAATATCATCCGCTGTAAAAAGGTATCCGAGAGTGCTGTAAATATCAAAAGCCCAAAGCTGTGTCTTGAAATCAAAAGCTCCGGAAATAGCAATGGCATCGTGACCATTGAAGCCTGTCGTATACTCAACGCTTTCCTTGAATGCCAGGTTATACTCATTCTTCGAGTGAAGGATTACCCAGTCAAAGCCCTGTCTGGCATAGATATTCGGCATATACCAAGGGTCATGGCACAATGTAAGGGAAAGATCGAATGTGAAACGCAGCCTGTCAATCGGATAATAATTCAGGAAGCCGCTCAAAAGAGGATATGCCCCGGCTACACTATGTGTGGAGAAATCAAAAGCACCTCCAAGGAGAACTCCTGTCTCCAGCCCTTTTGTACGGAATTCATAAATAACAGCCAAATTGGAAGTATCGGAAAGATAATGTCGATACTCCCTCCCCTGATTCGATTCAAAAACAAAGGAGAGAGCTGTTGCGGGCGATGCGGCATCGACTCTGCCGAAGAAATCGAGGTTGCGCTCCGCTTCTTCCGTCCTTTCTTCAAGTCCAGCCCGTATCTTTCTCATGTTCTCAGAGACACCACCACGATAGATTCCTGAGAGCGCATCAGCTTCAGAAGCAGCACTTTGATAACCAATACCTGCCATAAGCTCGGCTTTATCGAAATCCATGAACGAAAAGCCTTCAACATCACATCTGATCCATACGAAATCATCATGAGCCTTCATCGCTTCTGCGGCTTTCTGGTTCTTACCTATGTCGAAAGCGGAATTGAGTATCGTGACAGCATTCCGGAGATTCAGATCAGTGGCGTTATAGAAAGCTGTCGATACAATGACAGTATCGGTATACTCATATGCAGCTTCAAGCGGCAGAAGTGTTATTACACCGCCATCAATCAGAAGATGCCCCTGGTACTCGACAGGAGGGAAATAGACAGGAAGCGCGAATGATGCGAGCATGACATCGGTCAGATCACCTTCTGTTATCCTGATTTCCCTTTTGGTGACAATATCATCGCAGACAACCATGACAGGAATATCCAGATCCTCCAGCCTGGTGTCAGCGCCTACCACAGTTTCAATCAACGTCTCAAAACCCGACGGAAGAATCAGTCCCCCTGATAATGGCAGCGTCAGCCTGAAGAGAGCGGAAAGATCTGCAGATAAAAGCAGATTTATAATCTGCTCCGGTGTAAGGCCGGCAGCATAAAGCAACCCGATTATCGAACCCATTGAATTGGAGACAATGAAATCAGGGACAATATCATTCTCTTCCAGGTACTGCAGCACACCAATATGCGCCAGCGCTCTAGCAGATCCTCCGGTGAGCACGAGACCTACAGGATCCCTTTCACCTTTAGTCTTCTCGAGAATCCTCTCTCTGAAACCTTCATCACCATAAGTTATTGGAATATCCGAGATAATCAGGGATTCATCGCCCTCCGTTTCCGAAGATGCAACAGGGCTTATCAGGAAGAATGCGGCAATTAGGACTGCAATGACTGTTCTGAGCATGAGTATACAATAACCGAACAGCCTTTCCAGCTCAATATTTCCCTTGCCACCATAGCCATTGTTCTGATATCATCGCCTAAGCGCTGGTATGGTGAAATTGGTAGACACAGCAGACTCAAAATCTGCCGGGCCTGGCCCTTGCCAGTTCGAGTCTGGCTACCAGCAAGAAAAATGTAGAGCAATCCGCAAAACAGGGGTTGCTCTTTTATTTTCTGTCCATGCATAGAAATACTACAAGATAGTAATTTCATACTATCTGTTTTCTTCTTCTGGTTATAGCTTTTCATTTTGCGATTTTAGTAAGAATTATCTTTTTACAGCCAAAACAATGACCGTTAAAGTTCAGCCATGGGTACTTGGATTTCTCAGAACATAACGCTTCCTAAGCGCGTAACAATCTCAGAGGAAAAGGAGAATGCAGTCTCTCATTTTCTAGGGCTCATTCTGTCATTCTTTGGTTTATTTGCCGTAGCAGCAGCCAATCCGGTACAGAATCATCCTACAGCAAAAGCTGGAATGATCCTGTTCGCTCTTATGAATATCGTGCTATATGCTTCATCTGCATTCTATCACTATCTGAAACCAGGGCTGGCAAAGAAGCTTTTCAGGGTTTTCGATCATTCGAGCATATACCTTCTGATAGCTGGATCATATACCCCCATATTGCTTTATATAGGGTCTAGAATCACGCTCATCTATGCGGTTGGAATCTGGATTGCAGCATTTCTCGGGATCTTCCTAACCATCAGATTCTGGGGAAGGCTTTATATAGTCCATATAGCGCTGTATGTGGTAATGGGATGGTCGATAGTCTCAATATATGACAGTGTCTTCCCATATATACCAGACGGACTTTTCCCATATGTCCTTTCCGGTGGGCTTACCTATACGATAGGAGTTCTTTTCTATTCAATACGTAAAATACCACATAACCATCTTATATGGCACATCTTCGTACTCTTCGGCAGCCTGCTGTTCTTCATAGGATACTACCTTACACTGCTTGCATGAAATTGCTATTCTTCAAGGTATGAAAACCAATGCGATGAGGATTCTGGAAAGCTTATCCATCCCATACAGAATACATACCTATGAAGTTGATGAAGAACATCTGGATGCAATCCATGCCGCAGGTAGTGCAGGGCTTGAACTCGAAAGAGTGTACAAGACAATAGTCATGAGAAATTCAAGCAAAGAAGTATTCGTGTTCTGCCTTCCTGCTGAATTCGAGATTTCACTGAAGAAAGCAAGAGCTCTCACCGGCAGCAAGGAAATGGACCTCATAAAAACAACAGAACTGCTTCCGCTGACTGGGTATATAAGAGGTGGGTGTTCTCCCCTGGGAATGAAGAAACACTATCCTACTTTCATCTCAGAACTCGCAGAGCTGGAAGATACCATCTTCGTAAGCGGAGGACAAAGAGGTATCCAGATAGAACTCAGACCTGACGATCTAGTGAGAGCTACAGATGCTATCTATGCAGATTTCGTCTAGCGAACATAATATACCCAGTCTTTCTTCCGGGGCGGAGCTTCTTTCGGTAAATCCAGAGGATAACCAAGGATACAATGTCCGATTCCTATATAATCCCCGTCTATCCCCCATTTCCTGAGAAGGGCTTTTCCCTCATCGCTTTCGAATTCCTCATAAGCTCTGTTTATCCAGCAGGAACCAAGGCCAAGCGCAGCCGCTGCATTCATCAAATTCCCCATAACAAGACTTCCATCCTGAACGGCATTGCGGTTGCTTCTATCGCCAAGCACTATGATTACCGTCGGCGCACCATAAAACGGATCAGAATCTGAACCCATTATCTTCCTATTCATTTCAGATAGGACAGCAATTTCATCCTTATTTTGAACAACTACCATGATTGAACTCTGCCTGTTCATTGCAGAAGGAGCATACTTGCCAGCTTCCAGCACAGTCTCAAGCTCTTCATCGGATATCTGAGTGTCCTTGTATTTTCTAGAACTTCTTCTCTCGAGGAGAATCTCTATCGCGTTTTTCATAGTCACCTCACACAGATAGAGTAGCACAAGCATGAAAAGCAATAAAAGAAATATCCCCTACTCAGAAAGTCCTGAATAAGGGATACTATCGGGCAGAGAGGATTTGAACCTCCGACCCCTTGGTCCCGAACCAAGTGCGCTAGCCCCTGCGCTACTACCCGGAAAACACGGAGATTATAAACACTTGTAACGCTCTTGTCCACACTCCAGCGAAATAATAGAATTGCGCCATGATCAGTTTCCTGGAAACACCCAAAGCTATAGCTGAAGCAGAGAAAATGACAAAAGATATCCTGGACAATGAATCTTTATCATTTCCGCCATCTTCAGAGTTTCCTGCAAAGTCCGCAGATGATGGGACAATGTTCGCCATACTTATCGCAAGAACCGAATCAGGGAAAGAAGTAATACTGAGGGGGTTCTCAGGAGCTATCAATGGGAAGTACAGGATTCCCGGATACGTTCCACCTTGTTTTTCTGCCACAGATTGGGAAAAAGCTGTGAATGAAAACGATGCACTCATCCATGAACTGACAGTTGCTGCTAAAGGTGGCAACCAAGAAGCTTATGAAAAATGTAAGGCTCTTACAAAGGAAACCATAGAAAAGCTCTCTGCTCTATACAGCTTCAGATGCTGGGATGGACAGGATATAGGGTTGCCGGAAAAAGCTCCGTGGGGGACTGGCGATTGCGCAGGTCTTAAATGCATAAACACAGCGCTCCGCAAGAATCTGGAAATAACAGGGCTTGCTGAATTCAGAATAGTTGACGACAAACCGGAGTTTCATCCACCATGCACGACAAGGTGCGGCCTTCTACTGCCCAAAATGCTGGGACTGGATTATATCTATGCAGATGAGGATATAGCCGTAATAAACAAGACAGAAGGTCTTCTTTCAGTACCAGGAAGAGGAGATGATAAGCTTGACAGTGCAGCATACAGGTTCCATACCCTATTCCCAAGGAGTCCAAAGGAATGTACCTGCCACCGATTGGATATGGATACATCGGGACTGTTGGTACTGGCCTTCACTCCAGAAGCCAAGAGAACTCTCTCAATAGCCTTCGAGAACAGAGAGGTCAAGAAAGAGTATGAAGCGCTTCTCGAAGGAGTGCTTACTGAAGACCATGGGATAATCGAGATTCCAATCAGGCTCGATGTTGATAACAGACCGTATCAGATTGCAGATTATGAACAAGGGAAAAAGGCAATAACCGAATGGAAAAGGCTCGGTGTTGAAATAATAGATTGGAAGAAATACACAAGAGTCAGATTCTTCCCCAAAACAGGAAGGACACACCAGCTGAGAGTACATTCTTCGCTTATAGGGCATCCGATAAAGGGCGACAGATTATATGGCAGCAGGGCACCTGGAGAACGCCTGATGCTTCATGCTGCAAGCATTGAGTTCACACACCCGAGAAGCGGAGAGAAAGTAATATTCACCTCACCTGCACCATTCTGAATTCAAGGGGCTTCGTTCCTGCAGGTTCCAGAAGATTAAGGTTAATCTCTGAAGCCATAGACTTCAGATACTCAAAAGGAGCACCAAGATCCTCAACGCGATGGGCATCTGAAGAGACAATGGCAGGAATTCCCCTCTCTGCGGCAAGTGTCCAGAACTCAACAGAGGGGTATCCCCTGTGCCGTAAATAGCCATTGCCATTCAATTCGAGCGGTATTCGGAGGTCCATTGCTGCATCTAGTATCGCCATTGATACTGCCTTCTCCTCTTGACCAAAGACACGCGATGAAAGAAAAACATCGGGATGGGCATAAAAAGAGAAAAGCCCGGAAGCCATCGCAGCAATCGTCGAATCAGCATAAAGTTTCAAGTCGGAAGAAGGGAGATTCCTATCAAATACGGAGATCATAGTCCCGTCTGGCCGGAATATATAGTGAGTACCTCCTATAAGATAATCGGCTCTCTCCCTGATTTCCTCATAGTATCCATGCCGGCTTTTGAAGTAATCAACCTCATAACCAAGGATGACGGGGAATGGACAATCCAAGGAGCGAACATCGCGTTCATAATGAACCATGTCAGAATATGGCATCCTGGAAGAGGAAAGAAAATTATCACTGAATGGACAATGCTCGGAAAAACCCAGCACAGAGAAACCAAGGCGCTCAGCTTCCTTTGCATACTCTGCAATCGTACCGCTTCCATGGCCGCAGTAGAATGAATGGGTATGGAGATTATACATCGCCCTTGAGTCTCTCTATTCTATTTCTGAGCATATCTATTTCCTTTCGTATTTCCAGGATTTCCCTGTCTATGCGTTCCTTCTCTTTTTCCAGGACCATTATCTTCCCCTCTTCGCTTTCTATGAGAGCTCTATAATCATCAGCTTTGGCTTCTCTTTCAAGCCGTTCTTTCTCACTGAGAACAGAATCATATTCACGATGCAGCCCGAGCATCTCCTCTAGTATATCGAGGATTGATGATGAAGTATCCTTATCAATCCACTCAGATCCCTTATCGTAAAGATAGCTTCCATAGCTTACGAGAGCATCCTCCTCGTTCTTCTGAAGCTCTTTTATTTTCGCATCAGCAACCTCTAGTCCGCGTTCTATGCTTCTTGCCTTCTCCCGTTCAACTGCAAGCTTCTCGTTCAGAACCCTTCGTTGCTCATCGCTTTTTCCGGATTCGGCTTTGAGCGCTAAAAGCTTTCCGAGAATGTCATTCGCATTCTCTCCTTCCAGAGCTACTCCAGATTTCATCGCAATCTCAGCATAGGAGATAAAACGCCCTTCCTCGCCCATTTTCCTGACTTTGGCTTTTCCAGAACCAAGGATTCTAGAGAATAATGAATCTGAATCTTTTGACTCAAGCTTCTTATCTGCATCCACATCATCATATACAACCCTGTAGGCTTCTTTATCCAGAAGGGCAAAGGAACATTGCTCATATATGATTGCACCCAATCTTATCGATAGGTGCCGGATCTCAGACTCTCTATCTTTGGCAGCATCGAGAAGGGTATCCAGTTCATCCTCATCTTTCTGCACTTCAGCAAGGAAAGTACGAGAGGCTCTGGCTTCTTCCTCAGCATCGGACAGCGCTGATGATACATTCATTGCATCGGAAAGCAATTTTGCTCCGACGCGAAGTCCTAGAACTTCCCTTTCAGAAACAGCAGTCATTCCAAGTTTCAGTTCGCTGTTTCTGATTTCTTCTCTTAACCGTCCTTCCCGTTCCTCTATTTCTGAAAGAAGGTCCTCAATTGCGCTCATAATCATCATTTTACCAGCTTACCGCTTGGTTGACAAAGAGAGGGGCAGTATCTATCCTTTTTCAAGGCTATGCTAGTCCGCTTGATTATCATCGGAAACTGCATGGATGTGCCCTTACGGGCATATTTTCACGCCTAGATACAGGCATTTTGGAGCAAATAAATGGAAGAAAAGAACAGCACCCCGCTTCAGGGAGATGCAGTTGAGAAGAAGATTGATGAACTTCTTCTGGCGATGAAGAACGAAGACCCACAGGAACTTGAGAACATTAAGAGCATCATCAGAAAGAAAGTACCGTTCTTCAGCAGGATGTCATTAGCAGCATTGCTTCTCAAATATGCAGCAGGAGAAAGAAGAGAGAGGAAGCCAAGACCTGAAAGAAAGATGGAAAGGCCAGCGACTGCAGAGCCTGTCCAGAAGCAGGAGCGTGTAATCCCCGAAGGAGCAAAGACTCTGTATATTAATATCGGGAAGATGAAACACCTCTATGCAAAAGACCTTTCAAAGCTCATGCAGACTGAACTTGGCATCACACGGGACGATAT
>CALXXO010000040.1 GCA_944392705.1 uncultured Spirochaetaceae bacterium | reverse complement strand
TCGTTCTGTATTTCCGAAGGAGCAGAGATTATGGATATCGATGTGAAGAACCTGCATCCGCTGGAAGTGAAGCTTCTAAGGCAGGTAAAGCCAGGTGAGGATATCACGGAGAGCGGTATCATCAATAGCTTGGGATATAAGGTTGGACAGTGCAACCAGGCATTTTCCTGGCTTTCAGCAAAGGGATGCCTTGAAGAGGTTTCAAGGACTAAGAAGACAATCTATGAGCTGACCGATACAGGACGCCAGATGGAGAAAGATGGCCTTCCTGCGGAGAGGATATATGAGTTCCTCAGCAAGAACGGTGCTCATACCATGCCAGAGATTGCAGAGGCCCTTGGTCTGGAGAAGAGCGATGTAGGCTCTGCTTTCGGCCTTCTTTCATCAAAGGGTGCCCTTAAGCTGAACGATGAGAGGAAGGCGGAGGTTGCCGGGGATCTTCCCGAGGAGATAAAGGCGCAGCGTGCCATACTCATGAAGGCTGTGAAGAGCGGGGCCCTCGATGAGAGCGAGCTTTCTGCTGAGGAGAAGAAGGCAGTTTCTCCTCTGGCAAAGAAGAGGGGCGCTTCAACTTCACCTTTCAGGATTCAGGAAAGGGATGTTGTCGTCTACCGCCTTACAAAGGCCGGAGAGGAGACAAAGGAAGCTCTTATCGATGCCAATATCACGGGGGAGGAGTTCGGTGTCCTGACTCCGCAGATGATTCAGACAGGATCCTGGAAGAATGGTACATTCCGTCCATATGGTATCAACGCACCTACATCAAGGCTCATCCCTGGAAGGAGAAATGCATATTCAGAGTACCTCCAGTGGGTCAAGGACAAGCTTACCGCTCTCGGATTCGAGGAATTCGATGGTCCGCTTGTAGAGAATGAGTTCTGGAATGGCGATGCGCTTTTCATGCCGCAGTTCCATTCGGCTAGGGATATTCACGATGTTTACTATGTGAAGGATCCTGTCCATGCAAAGAGCATAGAAGAGCCTTGGCTTAGCCAGGTTGCCGCAACGCATGAGAATGGCTGGAATACAGGTTCCAGGGGATGGGGATATACTTTCGACCATGAATTCACAAGGCGTCAGGTCCTCAGAAGCCAGGGAACTGTCCTTTCCGCCCATCAGCTCACAAAGGCACATATACCAGGAAAATACTTCGGCATTGTCAGATGTTTCAGATACGATCAGGTAGATGCGACACATGGCGCTGATTTCTACCAGACTGAGGGTATTGTCGTTGGTAAGGATGTTAACCTCAAGAATCTTCTCGGGCTTCTCAAGATGTTCGCAGAGGAAATTGCCGGTGCTGAAGAGGTTAAGTATGTTCCGGGCTATTTCCCGTTCACAGAGCCTTCCATCGAGGTGCATATTAAGCACCCAGTGCTTGGCTGGTTCGAGCTCGGAGGTTCCGGAATTTTCCGCCCTGAAGTGACAGAACCGCTTGGAATAAAGGAGCCGGTGCTGGCATGGGGCCTTGGGATTGACAGAATGGCCTTGATGCACCTCGGTCTCAATGACCTCAGGGAGCTTTTCACTCCGGATATCGAGAGCGTAAGGACAAGGAGGGGAAACTAATGCCTAAGATTGAAGTACCAGAGAATATCTTCTATGAGCTTCTCGGAAAGAAGATGAGCGATGATGAGCTTGTCGATATCTTTCCGGTAGCAAAAGCAGAGCTTGATGGACACGATACTGAACACCATGTGATAAAAATCGAGCTCAACGATACAAATCGCCCAGACCTCTGGTCTGCAGCAGGCGTCGCACGCGCCCTGAAGTGTTACCTGACTGGCGAGATTCCCCGCTACGACTTCTTCTCCACAAAGGATGATGAGAAGCCATCGGAGGGGAGAATGGTCATCGATGATGAGAGTGCTATCGGCATTCGCGACTATTCGATAGGATTTGCAGCTCGTGGACGTACTGTTGATAATGACCTTCTGGTCAATCTGATTCAGAGCCAGGAGAAGCTCTGCACTAATTTCGGCAGGAAGAGAAAGACGATTGCGATGGGTATCTACCGCTCTGATCTGATTAAATATCCTGTCCACTATGCAGCAGTAGATCCTGACAAGGTAAAGTTCGTTCCGCTTGGAATGACAGAGGAACTCACGCTCCGCGAAATCTGTGAAAAGCATCCGAAGGGAATGGAGTATGGGCATATCGTTTCATCATTCCCACGTTTCCCATACCTTTTCGATGATAACAATGACACACTTTCGTTCCCGCCTGTAATCAACAGCGCACGTATCGGAGCTGTGGAAATCGGCGATTCCGATTTCTTCATCGAGGTTTCGGGACCGATTCTCGATGATCTTCTCCTCGCTGTCTCGATTCTTGCCTGTGATATGGCTGATATGGGATTTGAGATTCTTCCTGTCAAGGCGAGGTTCGCCAAAGATACTCCATATGGCAGGGAAATCACGGTTCCTTATTACTTCCAGAAGCCAGCTACTGCATCCCTTGAGCTTGTGCACAAGAAGCTTGGAGAGGAGCTTACACCTGAAGAGTGCGTGAAAGCTCTTGGAAGAATGGGTGTAAAGGCAACGGTCAAGGATGGTGTCATTACAGCAGAGGTTCCTGAGTACCGCAATGACTTCCTGCATGGTGTTGATATCGTGGAGGATGTCATGATTGGCCATGGACTCGGTAATTTCGAGCCCGTGATGCCTTCGGATTTCACCATCGGACGTCTTTCTCCTCAGGAGGAATTCGCCAGAAAGGTAAAGGGAATCCTTGTCGGCCTTGGCTTCCAGGAGATGATGTATAACTACCTCGGCTCGAAGAGGGAGTATATCGATAATATGCACATTTCCGGGGATGAAGCTGTATTCATCGCCAACCCGATGAGTGAGAACTATGAGGTTATAAGGCCATCGGTGCTTCCTTGTCTTCTGGAGAGCGAGTCTGTATCGGGCCATGCTGTATATCCTCATAATATCTTTGAGATTGGAAAGATCACTGTCAAAGATGCCGATGATAACAGCGGTACGCGCACGATAAATAGCCTTGGTTTCTTCTCATCGAACATATCCGTCGGATACAACGATGCAGCTTCATATATAAATACGCTGATGTATTTCCTCAGGAAGGAATACTCGCTCAAGGAAGTTGAGAACGATCCGAGGTTCATTCCGGGACGTGCTGCAGAGATTGTCTGTGGTGGTAAGACTGTAGGCATATTCGGAGAGACACATCCTCATGTCCTTGAATCCTGGGGTTGCTCGATGCCTTCCATCATGGCGGAGATAGATCTCGATAAGCTTATGTAAAAGCTTGCTGGAAAACAAAGCCCTTCGGCCTGGTAACTTCCGGACTGAAGGGCTGTTTTTTTGCTGAAATGAAACTGATTAAAGTCCAAGCATTCTCTTGAGAGCTGCTTCATCCCTTACGCCAGTTGCTCTGTCAACGACCTCTCCATTCTTGAAAACGATGAGTGTCGGTATTGCCTGTACATCGAACTCTCCTGCAAGGTCTGGGTTGTCATCTACATTGCACTTGCAGATCTTTGCGCCTTTGAGAGCTTCCGCTGAATTCTCAAGGATCCTTGTCTGCATCTTGCATGGTCCACACCATGATGCCCAGAAATCGAGAAGGACAGGACCTTCTGCTTTCTTTACTTCTTCTTCGAAATTAGCTTTTGTTATCTCTACCATCTGTGTACTCCTAATACTGTTTTGCCAAAGATAATCATGGAATGAGGAATTCGGCAAGGACGGCGAATGTACCTCTTGTATCTGTAAGTCCCCTTACAGGATAGCTTATTGCCCATACCGGAATCATTCCATCCGAGTACAGGAAATCCAGTCGCTCGTATACTTCGCCATTCTTCCTTGTTGCTCCGCCGTCTGTTTCCGCAGAGAAATGGGTCTCTCTGTATGCATCAATCCATCCGTTTTCCTGGAAGTACGATGAGACTGGAAAATCCAGATCCTCCCTGTATCTGAATGGCGTGAATTCTATCCAGTCTTCGCCGGAAGGGGATGATGAAGATAATGCGAAGAGCTTCTCTTCGTCGCTCATGAGTGCAGCTGTAGCACTTACTATCTCCAGCTCCTCTGTCTTTGCTGCCTGTTCCTTTGCCCAGACAGGCGCTTCCTGTGCTGTTGCCGGCATCGAGTTATCTGAGGAAACTGGGGCTATTTCGAGATCCTTTGTCGTCGTGATGAAGAATGTTGCTGTTTTCTCTCCCGCTTCCTTCAGAAGAGGTCTATGCAGGATTGTTCCCCCTTCGAGAGTTACCGCATCCCAGCCTGCAGTCCTTGCACCTGTCACCTGATTCTCCAGAGAGCCTGTGAGGATTACGAAGTCTGGGGCTATATCGGAATTGGCAAGGAGGATTTTCTCTGCATTCTCCGCAGATAGCTCTTCATAG
Organism: uncultured Spirochaetaceae bacterium; assembly: GCA_944392705.1. Lineage (GTDB taxonomy): Bacteria > Spirochaetota > Spirochaetia > Sphaerochaetales > Sphaerochaetaceae > Ornithospirochaeta. The sequence goes on along the minus strand of CALXXO010000040.1, from coordinate 11,109 downwards.
CCAAGGGGAAGCATCAGTACCTGGATTGTATTTATGCCATCCTTTTCTGTGCTGTTTGTCCTTACAGGAGTGTAGATATGGGGGAAGGACAGCATCGAGATATCCTCTGGATACTCATTCACTTCAGCTTCCCTTCGCATTGCAGCTCTGTGCTCAGCTTCCTTTTTTGCATTTTCTATAGCTTCCGCTGATTTATCGGCATTTTCCTGAAGTATGACAGCGTATCGTGTTTCCGGACGGCCTGTTGTCTCCGGAATTGTGATGTTCCTGTATCCATCCTCCACTGTATAGACAGCGCAGGAGGAGAGGAGGATCAATAGGGCGAAGAAGAGATTCCTCATAGCCTGAGGAGGTCTCCGAATACTGCCATTTCACCTTCTGCATACTTTTCTTTCGGGAATGCCGGTGTCTTGCCGTCTCCAGAGAAGCGTGGGATAACATGGATATGGAGATGCGGTACCTCCTGTCCTGATGCCGGGCTGTTGTTGATCATTATATTTGTTCCCTCGGCTTTCAGCGCGTCTCTCTGCTTCTGGTCGATTTTCCTTGCTACTTCCATCATGTGGGAGAGCGTTTCCATTGGAATATCGGTGAATGTTGGGTAGCACTTCTTTGATATCACAAGGGCATGGCCTTTCGAAATCGGGTTTATGTCGAGGATTACGAGACACTGGTCGTCCTCGTAAAGACGTGTTGATGGGATATCCCCATTGATAATCATTTCAAATACAGTTGCCATGTTAAGATACTACCACCAAGCGGGCATTTTGTCGCCATTGCGTGGCTTTGTATTCCTTTTCCTTGCAAGACAAAGGAATGCACAGAGGATATTACTCTTTCCATCTTGCAAAAGACGAAGAAAATCAATATTATGCCAATCTGGTGGCTTTCGGCCGCTTTGTTTTTGAGAATCATATTACTGAGAGGTTAATTATATGGCACATGACTTACTGGGCATGAGGAATATCGGAATCAGTGCTCATATCGACTCGGGAAAGACGACACTCTCCGAACGCATCCTCTACTTCTGCAACAAGATCCACGCGATTCATGAGGTCCGCGGCAAGGATGGCGTCGGCGCTACGATGGACTCGATGGAGCTTGAGAGAGAAAGAGGAATCACGATTGCGTCTGCAGCTACAAACGTTGAGTGGAAGGGTCACGAGATCAATATCATCGATACTCCGGGCCACGTCGACTTTACTATCGAGGTTGAGAGGTCCCTTCGTGTCCTCGATGGCGCTATTCTCGTTCTCTGCTCAGTCGGTGGTGTTCAGTCACAGTCAATCACTGTTGACCGCCAGATGAAGAGATACCATGTTCCCCGCATCGCATTCGTAAACAAGTGCGACAGAACGGGTGCTAATCCATACAGGGTCAAGGATCAGCTCATTGAGAAGCTTGGTCTCAATGCTGTTCTTATGCAGATTCCTATCGGACTTGAGGACAGACTCCAGGGCGTTGTAGACCTCATCGAGATGAAGGCTTATTACTTCGACACAGGAGCCGATGGACTTCAGGAAAGAATCGAGGAAATCCCTGAGGAGCTTATGGCAGAAGCAAAGGCAAAGAGGGAAGAGCTCCTCGATGCAGCTTCAATGTTCTCCGATGAGCTTATGGAAGCAATCCTCGAGGACAATGTAACACCAGAGCTCGTAAAGGCTGCTGTGAGAAAGGGAACAATCGGTCTCCAGCTCTGCCCTGTATTCATGGGTTCTGCTTATAAGAATAAGGGTATCCAGCCACTTCTCGATGGTGTTATCGACTACCTTCCAAACCCGACAGAGGTTAAGAACGTTGCTCTCGATCTCGACAACAACGAGAAGGAAGTCGTTCTCGAGTCTACAGAGGATGCAAAGCCTGTTATCCTTGCATTCAAGCTTGAGGATGGCCAGTTCGGTCAGCTGACATACATCAGAATCTATCAGGGCAAGATCAAGAAGGGCGATACACTTCTCAATACAAGGACAAAGAAAAAGTTCAATGTCGGAAGACTTGTAAAGATGCACGCATCCACGATGGAGGATATCTCCGAAGCAGGATGCGGTGAGATTGCAGCTCTCTTCGGTATTGACTGTGCTTCCGGAGATACATTCTGCGATCCTTCGCTCAATTACTCCATGACAAGTATGTTCGTTCCGACCCCTGTTATCTCGCTTGCTATCAAGCCTGTTGATAAGAAGGCTGCAGATAACATGGCTAAGGCTCTCAACCGCTTCACAAAGGAAGACCCGACATTCCAGACATATGTCGATCCTGAGTCCAACCAGACAATCATCAGGGGAATGGGCGAGCTTCACCTTGATGTATACATCGAGAGAATGAAGAGAGAGTACAAGGCAGAGGTAGAGGTAGGACAGCCAGAGGTTGCTTACAGAGAAGCTATCAGCCAGAGAGCAGACTTCAACTTCACACACAAGAAGCAGACTGGTGGTTCTGGTCAGTATGCACGTGTTGCTGGTTATATCGAGCCAATCGTGCAGACAGATCCGGATGAGCCGGCAAAGGACTATGAGTTCGTCAACGAAGTCAAGGGTGGTGCAATTCCTACAGAGTACATCCCATCCTGTGACAAGGGATTCCAGTCCGCTATGAAGAAGGGTACACAGGTTGGCTTCCCTGTCATCGGCGTACGCTGTGTTGTAAACGATGGCCAGTGGCACCCGGTTGACTCCTCTGATATGGCATTCCAGACAGCTGCTATCGGAGCATTCAGAGAAGCATTCGAGAAGGCAAAGCCGGTAATCCTCGAGCCAATCATGAAGGTTGAGGTAAACGGACCATCTGAGTTCCAGGGCAACATCTTCGGTTCAATCAACCAGAGAAGAGGTATGATTGTTTCCTCTACAGAGGACAACAACCAGTGCCAGGTAATCGCAGAGGTACCACTTTCAGAGATGTTCGGATACTCCACAGTCCTCCGCTCCCTCACACAGGGCAAGGCTGAGTTTACTATGGAAGTTGAGAAATATGGCCGTGTTCCTCAGTCTGTTTCCGATGAGCTCAAGAAAGAGTATCAGGAAAAGAAGAAGGCTCAGGCTAAATAATCATAACCATTGAGTGAAGTCCCCAGTTTCGGCTGGGGCTTTTTGTTTCTCTTGCCACGAGATAGCTGCAGTTCTGACAAACAGCTTGCTGCTTTGTTCGATTTTTCGTGTTTTTCCGTTATTGCCATGTTATAATCACTTTAACAACGGAGGTGCAGAAGAAATGGATATCAAGGAACTTAACAGCGTAAGTCCACTTCGCGTCTTTGAGGAAGCTATCAATGGCGGACTCGGACGCGGCAATCTCGGTGTAATCGTGTCTAGGCACGGAATCGGCAAGACAGCGTGTCTTGTTCATCTTGCTACAGATAAGCTCTTCAAAGGAGAGAGCGTTATTCACGTATCATTTTCAGGAAATGTCGAGCACGTCATAAACTGGTATAAGGAGGTGTTCAGGGAAATTTCTGAGCTGCAGTCCCTGGATGATGCAGCACTGGTTTATAATGCAATTCTTGCAAATCGTGTTGTCATGAATTTCTCACAGGAACAGGTTCCTGTAGAGAAGATTCTCTCGTCGCTTGAAAGCCTGATTAATCAGGGTTCATTCAAAGCCGACTGTGTTCTCTTCGATGGATACAAGCTCACTGTTGCTGATGAGGAAGATATCATCAAGATCAAAGAGTTTGCAAAGAAGATGAACATAGAGGTATGGTTCTCCGTATCTCCAGTCAGGCCGGATGTTGTGTATGATGAGCATGGAGTTCCAAATACTCTTGTCAAATACTTCGATCTGATTGATGTCCTCATTGCACTCCGCTATGACGATAAGATTGATAAGGTTGTCATGACCGTTGTACGTTCGCACCATGCTAATGTACCTAAGCCGATGCAGGTCAATCTCGACCCGAAGACGATGCTCATTTCCAAATGATCTGATAGGGGCTGCAGGAATGCAGCCCTTTCTTTAGTCTATGAGCACTATCGCGGTTGCTTTGATTGCTTCTACTTGGCCAATTGCTCCTATGCCTTCCGCGGTTTTAGCTTTGACTGAAATCTGGCACTTATCGATGCCCATGCATTCTGCGATGCTTTCCCTGATACTATCTATGTGATTCCGGAGTTTTGGTTTTTCGAGCTCCACGATTGTATCAATATTAACTATCCTGGCATCCGCAAGTTTTAATACGCTCTCGAGCATTTCGGTGCTGCTACGGCCCCTGTTCGCTTCATCTGTATCAGGAAACAGCGCTCCGATATCACCAAGGGCTGTAGCACCCAGAATGGCATCGATGATGGCATGAATCAATACATCACCATCTGAATGTGCTACTTCTCCTTTGTCGGAGGGTATTTTTACACCGCCTATAATCAGATTTCTTCCCTCTGCAAGGCGGTGTATATCATTCCCGATTCCCACTCTCATCCCATCTATCTCCCTGCTGAAGCAGCTCCCTCATGCGCTTTGATGCGGCAGCGCTTTTTCTTCCTTCTGCCCTTGCTTTTATGTATTCCTCTGCCTGCTTTTCAGCATCTGGTATGTCTGTGATGAATGTTATTTTCTTGTTTTCTGCGCTTCCCCTTGAAACAGTGCATGAATATCCTGCACTGATGAAGACAGTCACATCATCATCGGCTTCGAGTCCGGGGAATTTGTCATATGCATCGATTATTTCATTGCGCCTGAAAATCTGCGGAGTCTGCACTGTAATAAGAGAAGACCTGTCCACATTCTCCGCTATAAGCCCATCCTTCCCGAGCTTTTTCACAGCGTCAGTGACACGAAGCGCGGGAACGGCACCCCCTGTTATCGTTGCTGCTGCAAGCGTGCGGATGATCAAGGCTTCATCGACATATGGACGTGCGCCATCGTGGATTGCTATGTAATCGAAGGGAACTGCGAGATCTCTCAGTTCTTCAAGCGCCGCTCTTACCGATTCCTTTCTTGTCATTCCTCCTGGAATGATCAGGAAGGGTATTGATGATATATCCGCAAGGTCCTCAAGCGCTACGATTGTCTCATCTTCCGATCCCTCCGGGCAGGTTATGACGATTGCGCTTAGCCCTGGTACATTGAAAAATGGACGTACTGCTCTTGATAGTACTGTGTGCCCATCAATCGATAGATATTCTTTCTTTACGTGCTCCTTCTCGTTTGCGGAGAAACGCGAAGAGGAGCCAGCTGCTGTGATTATTGCTGCAAATGGTGGTATGCTCATTTTTCAAGTTTTGCGAAGATTTTCTTCTTGATTTCCTCCGTGCCTATTCCTAGCACAGAGGAGGACTCATCGACAAGGATGGAGAGGGCACTGTCATAGAGCTTGCGTTCCTGGACTGGTAGTTCCTTTATCTTTGATCTCCTGTAAAGCGAATTCACGACCTTGGCAACTGAGCTCAGCGTTCCTTCTTTCATGAGCTCCTGATTCATCAAAAGCCTTTGTTTCCAGTCCAGTCCCCGGCTCTCTCTCTTCTCGGAGAGCGATGAGATTGCCTTCCTTGCTTCAGTTGCGGAAGCGAGGTGTCTCAATCCTAGTTCAGATGCATTGTCGACAGGTAATAGCACATCCATATCGGAAGCAGAAATCTGCACCCGGTAGTATTCTTTATCCCTTCTTGTCTCTCGTCCAAGGATACAGCCAACGCCCTGCATTGGATAAACCACTGCATCGCCGACATTGAATACTGATTTTTCTGTGCTATTCATATACAAATTTTAACATATTTCTGGATTTTGGCATCCAAAATCTGTCGTGAAGGGAAAATCCCGCGAATTTCTGCATGAAATGGCCATATGCCTGTTTTCGCAGTAATTCATAAGAGGTTAAATACTGTTTCATTTGCAAAACCAAGCGGTTATAATCTTGGTATGGAAAACAAGAGAAAAGCAGGAGTACTGCTGCATATAACATCGTTGCCTTCCGATTATGGTATAGGCGATCTTGGCGAGAATGCTTACAAATTCGTTGATACGCTTGCCGATTCCTCTGTTGGGCTCTGGCAGATGCTTCCGGTAGGGCCTACGGGCTATGGAGATAGCCCTTACGCGGCCAGGTCTGCCTTCGCGGGAAATGAGCTCATGATATCGCCGCGTCTCCTTTATCTCGATGGATACCTAGGCATCGAGGATGTTATGGACAAGGCCATTCCTTCGGAGCGTGTTGATTATGGTGAAGCAAGAGCTCTTAAGATGCCGATGCTCCGTCGTGCAGCTCTTGCATTCCTCGAAAGCCGTGGAAACGCTAAGAAAGCTTATGAGGAATTCAGGGAAAGAGAAGGCTGGTGGCTAGAGGACTATGCTCTTTTCCAGGTTCTTGCCGATGAGTTCAATGATTCCAGATGGTTCCTCTCGTGGCCTAAAGAGCTGAAGATGAGGGATCCTGCGGCACTTGAAGCCAAAAGAAAGGAAAAGAAAACAGAAATTGATATCTATGCTGTTCTCCAGTATTTCTTCTATAAGCAGTTCATGGATCTGCGTTCATATGCCAATGAGCGTTCTGTAAAGCTTATTGGGGATATCCCCATATTCGTAGCAGGGGATTCCTCCGATGCCTGGTCCCACAGGGAGCTTCTGCAGATTGATGAGGAGGGCGAGCAGGAAGCATCTTCGGGCGTTCCGCCAGATGCGTTCTCGGCAGATGGCCAGCTCTGGGGCAATCCTCTCTACAGGTGGAGCGAGCATATAAGGACTGGGTTCAAGTGGTGGATAGACCGGTTCAAGAAGAACCTTGAGCTTTTTGATATTGTGAGGGTCGACCATTTCAGAGGTTTCGAAGCCTGCTGGGAGGTTCCGAAGGGAGAAACAACAGCAAAGAACGGTAAGTGGGTAAAGAGCCCAGGTCAGGAGCTTTTCGATGCTCTCCGCGCTGCTCTTGGAAATGATTTGCCAATCATTGCGGAGGATTTAGGGGTTATTACTCCCGAAGTGGAAGCTCTGAGGAAAAATAATGGGTTCCCTGGTATGAAGATCCTGCAGTTCGCTTTTGCCTTCGAAAATGGCGAATGGCAGACAGAGAATGCCTATCTTCCCCATAACATCGAGCATATGTCTGTGGCTTATACAGGGACTCACGACAATAATACGACACAGGGCTGGTATGATGATCTCGATGATGGCATGAAGGATTATGTCAGGCGTTACTTTGAATGCAGTGACAATGAAGTCCTTTGGAGGATGATACGCTCATTGATGGGCAGTACAGCGCTTTTCGCAATCTTCCCAATGCAGGATATACTTGGATTGGGCTCGGATGCGAGGATGAATGTCCCATCCACCTGCGGAACATCCAACTGGTCATGGAAGATGAAGAAGGAAGATCTGGTATCCCCATCCTTCCAGGGCATAAAGTACTATGCTCGTCTCTATGGTAGGGACAAGTGAACATAATTCTGCTTTCCAAGGATGAAGTATTCATCCCATCATCGGATGAAAGGGCGAAGCATATAAGGAAGGTCCTTCATATGGGACCGGGAGATTCCTTCAAAGCCGGAATCATCAATGGCAGCATGGGGAAAGCCCGGATACTATCATCGGATGAAGGAGGTATCCGCATTTCCTATGAGCCGGAAATGGATGGATCGGCGCTCTATCCGCTGACGCTTATAATCGCCCAGGTCCGTCCTATCTGTATGCGCCGGATTCTCAGGGAGACTGTGTCATTGGGTGTCAGCCATCTTGTTCTTCCTGTTTCCGATCTGGGAGAGAAGAGCTATCTCAATGCGTCTCTCTACAAGACGGATGAGTATAAAAGCATTCTCCTCGATGGAGCTATGCAGGCAGGATTCACAGGAGTCAGCAAAGTTACGATAACACCATCGCTCGATGATGCGATAGCCAAGGCAGAGGGCGATGTGAAAATCCTCCTCGATAACCGAGAGGGTTCTTCGAATCTGTCTTCTGCCGCTCTTGAAGGCAAGAGTGTGGTCCTCGCTATCGGTCCGGAAAGAGGATGGTCGGAGAGGGAAGTAAGGCTTTTTGAGGATAATGGGTATTTGCCTATGCTTATCGGAAAGCGCATACTCAGAACAGAAACAGCAGCTGTCGGGGGGACGCTTCTCGCGCTCTCCCGGATGGGCCTGGCATAAGGAGTTTTATAAATGCATTGCATTGTACCAGCGGCAGAGGAAATCCTCGACAAGGAGTACCCTGTACTCGACCATGGTTTTGTTCGTCTCGTCGATTATCTTGGATCCGATCAGCGTATCGTCCAGAGCGCAAGGGTCAGCTATGGTGAAGGCACGAAGACTTACAGACAGGATAAGGGGCTTATAAACTATCTGCTGAGAAATGATCATACATCTCCATTTGAGCAGGTTGTATTCACATTCCATGTGAAGATGCCTATTTTCGTCGCAAGACAGTGGACACGCCATCGTACTGCGAGGATGAACGAAATCTCAGGAAGATACTCTGTTATGAAGGATGAGGTATATGTTCCTTCCCCTGATTGCATAGCTCTGCAGAGCGAAGACAACAAGCAGGGCCGTTCTCAGGAGCCTGTTTCACAGGAGATAGCTGATGAGGTTCGTTCAGTAATGCGCGAAGATGCAGAGCGTGCATTTGCGAATTATCATAAGCTTCTCGATATGGGAATAGCTAGGGAAATTTCCAGAATAGACCTTCCTCTTTCCCTTTATACGGAGTTCTATTGGGAAATAGATCTCCACAATCTCTTCCACTTCCTGAAACTGCGCCTTGATGGCCATGCGCAGTATGAAATCCGTGAGTATGCAAAGGTTATGCTTGAGATAGTCCGCTGTGTCTGCCCTATAGCAACGGAAGCTTTTGAGAATCATAAGCTAAATGGCAGAAGTTTCTCAGGGCGTGAGATGGAAGCTATAAAAGCAATGATTGAAGGAAAGGAATGCCCTCTGGAGAAGAGGGAGAAGGAAATCTTCCTGGAGAAACTCAGATGAGCGAGTTCTCTCCAGTGAAGTTGTCGATGAGAATCTCTGCGATTCTGTCGGAGTCATCAATGTAAGATGAATGGCTCTCTCCAGGGAGAATCATCAATCTTGATATAGGAATGGAGGATGCGATGAATTTCGTATCCTCTTCTTTTATCATGTCATGCTCTCCAGCTGTTATAAGCGCCGGTACTTTGATTCTCTCTAAGTCCGCTTTCGTTATATGTGGCTCTGTTGCTATCATTCTGGCTTTCTTGTCGTATGTGAATACAGATAGCTTCATGTATCCAAGCCTGTGGAGGAATTTGAGTGCTTTTGGATTAGAATTTGCACCGCTTGCTGCTATGGCGCGTACGGAATCCGGATGGGTATAGGCGAGCATGAGTGCGGCAATACCACCATCTGAGAAGCCATAGACTATTGGTTTCTCGAGTTCAAGAAGAATTATGAATCTGTATACATCATCCGCTATGAGCTCATAATGAAGCGGAACTTTCTTCCCGCTCTCTCCATGACAGCGCGAATCTATTCGATATACAGTGAAATGCTTCTCAAGAAGCGGTAATGCTTTCTCGAATATAGAGATATCCTCGCCGCTACCATGCAGCATTATAAGCGGGGTGCCGCTTCCAGAAACTTCATAATGCAGTCTTACTTTTCCATTTTCAAGGAACATACTGAGATTATAATCCATGCGCCTTATTTGATAAAACCCAGAGTTTTGCAAAATTATCCCTTGACAAAAGTGAACCGGGGGGGGGTAGTCTACTCTCAGATAAAACTTTGGAGGAGAGAATACGATGAAGAAATCGATTCTTATTGGAGTGCTCGCTGCACTTATGCTTTTTGCATTCGTTGCTTGTGAACAGCAGATACCTACATACAAGGTACCTACAGGTCTTTCAATTTCCACAGCAAAGACGAACTATATCGTTGGCGAAACACTTGATACAAGTGCTTTCACAGGAACAGTACGCTACAGTAATGGTTCTAGCGATACTCTCACAGATAGTGAACTTTCACTTTCTGTTCCAGCTCAGGATGGAAAGATTGTTGCTAATGCAAACAAAGTAACAGCAACATATGGTGCAGGAGAGAATGCTGTAGAAGCTACTGCAGTTGTTTATGGCAACTATGTTTCTGCTGCTGTTATTGGAAATCTTCCTACTACAGTTGCTCAGTCTGTATCGGGTGGTGATGATGAGCAGCCTATCCCTGCAGCAGGTACTACTGTAACTGTTACATATGCAGGAATGACAAGAGAGCTTGTTGCAGGTGAGTACGAACTCACACTTACGGCAGATACACAAACTCCGACAACAGCTGGTGGTACTGGTGTGAAGGTTGATGCAGTTCTTTCTGTATTTGGAAATCGTGTTGCTGCAACAAAGATAACAACTGGAAATGTCGTTGTTACAGCTTATGTGGCTGAACCATATGAAATGACAGGCGCTGCAAAGCATATTAACGTTTCAAATGCTACAACAATGCCTGCAAAGATTTTCTATGGACAGAATACATCTGAATTTACTGATAACATTATTGTTAGAGTAACTGATAAGGAATCAGCACCTAGCACTTGGGATGATACAAACTCTGTTGTTGTAACAGATTATAGTATCGCTTGGGGCACAGGTGTCACAAATGGTGCATTCACAGTTGCTGGAACAGATATTACAGCTGCACAGGACGTAAGCTATACAATTTCTTATGGTTCTACAGGACTGAGAAGTACTGGTACTGTAAAAGTCTGGAACTATGTGAAAGGACTCCAGCTTTCAGAAGGAGCAGAGCTTAAGGATGCTGTTATTGGAAACGTAATTCCTACAACAGGTATAACTGTTAATGGTGTTCTTGCATATGACTCGAATCCAGCTGATGAAAAAGAAGCTGTAACAGCAGCAGCTCTTAGTGGTTGGTTCTATGTAAATCCGTATTATACAGGTTCTCCAAGTGAGACAATTAGATTCTTCAACGAGCTTGGTAATCCTGTAGAAACATCTATTAAGGTTACTTACGCAGCTGAGTAATTCTAGATTCGTGAACCTGTCCTATTGGGGGCAGGTTCTTAGGAGGACGTAATGGAAGAAAAGACCACGTCCCTCCGACTCAGGATTCCTACTGAAAAGCGTCAGGAATGCTTAAAGCTCTTTGAGCAGGGATACGGATATAAGAAGACCGCTCAGCTTGCAGGCTTAAACACTTATACAGTCCGTGAGTA
>CALXXO010000039.1 GCA_944392705.1 uncultured Spirochaetaceae bacterium | reverse complement strand
TCCTCGAGAATACAGAGGATCTGATTGAAAGAAGATATCAGCGCTTCCGTTCATTCGGGCGCTTCAACGAGGGAAACTAAATGAGCATTTACAAAGAATTCTGCAATGAGACAGTCGATGAAAACGGCCGTTTGATAGACATTGACTTCCACTACCCCGATAATTTCAATTTCGGCTACGATGTCGTTGACAGGATTGCTTCGGAAACCCCGGATAAAAGAGCAATTGTATGGTGCAATACAGAGAATGAAGAACACTTCTTCTCCTTCCATGACATAAGCGTGATGAGCAATAAAGCTGCGAATGTACTTATCGGCGCTGGAATCAAGAGAGGAGACAAGGTCATTGTTGCCCTCAAAAGGCATTATGAATACTGGTTCACTGCAGTAGCACTCCACAAGATCGGAGCTGTTATGATTCCAGTAACTCATATGCTCACATCCGATGATTTCATATACCGTCTCGATGCCTCAAAAGCAAAGGCAATCATCGCGACACCTTTCAACAATGTTCCAAAGCACGTTATGGAAGCCGTTGAAAAAGGTGGATACGACATAAAGCTCTGGACTGTACAGCAGGACACAGAAGGTTTCAGGAACTTCACAAAGGAGATTGCCGAAGCTTCCGACAAACTCGAGAGAGTGGAAACAAAGGTGACAGATCCGATGGTCCTGTACTTCACATCTGGTACTACTGGCTATCCGAAAGGAGTAATCCATGATTTCTCCTACCCTCTTGCACATATCGTAACTGCAGCTTACTGGCAGCAGGCGGAGGACGGTGGTCTTCATTTCACAGTCTCAGAAACGGGTTGGGCAAAGGCTTCCTGGGGAAAAATCTATGGGCAGTGGCTCGTTGGAAGTGCGGTCATGGTCTTCGATTTCGACAACTTCGACCCGAGACAGCTGGCGACAGTTATAAACAAATACCAGGTGACATCCTTCTGTGCTCCACCGACAATCTACCGCTATCTTGTAAAGAAGGGAGTTCCAGAGCTTCCATCGCTCAGGCATACATCGACAGCTGGAGAGTATCTGAACCCTGAAATCTTCCGTCTTTTCAAGGAGAAGACAGGACTGGAGCTTCACGAAGGCTATGGACAGACAGAGACTACGCTTCTTGCAGCAAACTTCAAGGGAATGAAGGCTGTAGATGGTTCTCTCGGAGTTTCCTCTCCGCAGTATGATGTACGCCTTGTTCTCAAGGACGGAAGCACACCAAAGCAGGGAGAGATCGGAGAGATTGTAGTAGTGCCAAGAGATGGTAAGAAACCAATCGGTATCTTCTCAGAATACCTCGGAAACGAAGAGCTTTATAAAGAGGTCTGGAGAGGTGGTGTCTACCATACAGGGGATTCTGCATGGATGGACGAGAATGGCGCGCTCTGGTTCAATGGAAGATTCGACGATATCATCAAGAGCGGTGGATTCAGAATCGGGCCTGGTGAGATTGAGGATATACTCATAACCCACCCCGCAGTTCTTGAATGCAGTGTAATCGGAGTCCCAGATCCACAGAGAGGACAGGCTATAAAAGCTATAGTTGTGCTCTCCGAGGGCTATGAGCCATCACACGCACTGGACAAGGAGATCAAGGACTACTGCAATTCACGCATGGCTGAGTATAAGTGGATAAGGATAGTTGAATTCACAGATGCCATGCCAAAGACAATCAGCGGAAAGATAAAGAAAGCTGAGCAGAGGAAAGCGTCTTCAAACAATTAATCCGCTATCTAGCAACAAGCTCCTGGACCGAGAATAGGTTCGGGAGTTTTTTCATTTCAAACACCAAACAACCCTGTAGCCTTTGCAATTTCAAAGAAACTGATTAGAAATGGACAAAGACACTCTATAAGTTTTTCATATCATACATCGCTATTGCATATGCCGAAGAAAATTATCTATTATAAATCGGATTATCTCACTTAGAGACAAGGAGAGAACAATGGCTGATAAAGCAACAAATACACGTCATGGCCGCACTAAAGCTGATATCGCACAGGATTTTGCAGAACAGCTTAAATACAATCTAGATGCGGATGTGTACCATACCACGACAGAAGGCAGATACCAGGCACTGGCATATGCTATCCGCGACAGGATCATCCACCAGTGGGACCTTTCCAGAAAGACACAGAGAGCAAAGCATTCCAAGAGAGTGTACTATCTCTCCCTTGAATTCCTCATGGGAAGGGCAATGACAAACAACATCATAAACCTCGGACTCGAGAAGCCGGTGCGCGATGCGCTTGCATCTCTTGGCTACACCCTCGAGGAACTTGTAGATGTTGAACCTGATGCAGGCCTCGGAAACGGTGGTCTTGGACGCCTTGCAGCGTGTTTCCTCGACTCCCTTGCAACTCTTGAATATCCAGCATATGGCTATGGAATCAGATACAATTATGGAATTTTCCGCCAGCAGATAAAGAATGGGCAGCAGGTTGAATTCCCAGATAACTGGCTCAAGGATGGAAACCCCTGGGAAGTGAAGAGACCGGATCTTGTTTACCCTGTATTCTTCGGGGGCGAAGTAAGGCAGATAAACGAGAATGGCAAGGATTACTTCAGATGGATTCCTGCAGAAACAGTTGATGGCATTGCATACGACACGCCAATCGTCGGCTATGGTGGAAAGACAGTAAATACTCTCCGTCTCTGGTCTGCGCAGTCCCCTGAAGGCTTCTCATTCGAGGAATTCAACTCCGGCGATTATACGGAAGCTGTAAGAAACAAAATCAATGCAGAGACAATCTCACAGGTCCTCTATCCTAACGATACTCTCTATATGGGCAAGGAACTGAGACTCAAGCAGCAGTACTTCTTTGTATCATGCTCGCTTCAGGATATCGTAAGAAGATTCAAGAGGAACGGAGACTATAACTGGGCAGACTTTGCAGATATCGCAGCTATCCAGCTCAATGATACTCACCCATCGCTTGCAATTCCTGAACTCATGAGAATCCTCATCGACAAAGAAGGTCTTGGCTGGGACGAAGCCTGGGATATCACAGTGAGGACAATGGGATACACCAACCATACACTCATGCCAGAAGCTCTCGAGAAATGGCCACTGCCGATGATTGAGAAGCTGCTGCCACGCCATATGCAGATAATCTATGAAATCAACCAGCGCTTCCTCGACCATGCTGTTTCTTTCTTCCCGATGCAGGGCGATAAGATTGCAAAGGTATCAATCATAGAGGAATCGACACCGAAGATGGTAAGGATGGCAAACCTCTCCATTATCGGATCGCACTCCACAAATGGTGTAGCTGCACTGCATTCAGAGCTCCTCAGGAAGGATATGTTCCCAGAGTTCAACACAATCTTCCCTGAGCGTTTCAACAATAAGACAAATGGTATCACACAGCGCCGTTGGCTTCTCGATGCAAACCCCGCTCTCTCCGCACTCATCACAGATGCTATCGGAGACAAGTGGATTACGGACTACGACAGAATTGCAGACCTCAAGCCATTCGCTGATGATTCATCTTTTGTAGAGGAATTTGGAAAAGTCAAAGCAAAGGCAAAGGAAAGAGCTGCTGCATTCCTCAAGAAGGACACTGGATACATCCTCGACACCTCAACTCTGATTGATGTGCAGGTCAAGAGAATCCACGAGTACAAGAGACAGCTCCTGAATGCACTCAACATCCTGATGATTTACAACCGCATGAAGACCGACAGCCAGTATCTTGATTCATTCCAGCCAACAACATTCCTCTTCGGCGGAAAGGCTGCTCCAGGATATGTCAATGCAAAGCTCATCATCAAATTCATCAACAACATCGCAAAGGTAATCTCCAGCGATAGCACAGTACGCGATAAGCTCAAGGTATACTTCATGCCTGACTACCGTGTTACAATGGCTGAAGCTGTGATTCCTGCAACTAACATCTCCGAGCAGATATCGACAGCTGGAACAGAAGCATCTGGAACAGGAAACATGAAGTTCATGTTCAACGGAGCACTTACAGTCGGAACACTCGATGGTGCAAATGTCGAGATTGCTGAAGAAGTCGGAAAGGACAATATCTTCATCTTCGGACACACTGAAGAAGAGATTGCAGAGCTTGCAAAGAGCGGATACAACCCGAGGGAATGGGTTGAGAAAGACAAGGAAATCAAGGCAATGATTGATCTTGTTGATTCAGGCTACTTCTCAATCAATGAACCTGATATCTTCTCCTCTCTCAAGGATTCTCTCTTCGGAGGTGCAAACGACAGATACTACCTCATGGCAGATCTAAGAATGTACCACGATATCCACGAAACAGCTACGATGCTCTACAAGACGGATCCTACTGATTGGAACAGGAAGGCTGTTATAAATATTGCATCTTCTGCAAAGTTCTCATCTGATAGGACAATCAAGGAATATGCTGATGATATCTGGCACATAAAGCCATGCAAAGTAAAGAGATCATCAAGCGATACAGTCCTTGAGGATGCAAGAAAGGTTCAGAAATAAAGAGATAGGCGCTCTTCTCAAAATGGGAAGAGCGTTTTCTTACTGTCCTAAGAACTTCGAAAGGCTCTCTTCATCTGGAAGGACGAATGTAACAAAGAGCGCTGCGTCCGGATGAAGCGAGAAGAATATATCAGTACTCTGATTCGCTATCTCACCTTCAATGTTTAGAGGGAAATCCGAAAGAGGTGCTATTGATAGCGTATGATAACCGCCATCCATCGCCTTCTGCAGGATATTCTTGTATGCATTCGCAAGACGGCTGACAGCCCCTTCACCACTTCCATACCTTACAATTGGTGTTGTCAGTACAGATTCCGTATTCCATTTCCTTATATCAGGGAAGCTAGTTAGGCTCTCATCGGTGACACAGGCACTCTCGCTCTCATACGATGAGATATCCTCTGCAACAGCTGTTATCTGGGAATAATCAACGGCAGAGACAAGTTCCTCTACGAAGCCCTTTTCTATGATGATATCATCGAGAAGAAAGCCATCGAGCATGACATATTTGTCGGTAAAATCCAGAAGTATACGCCTTATATCAACCCAATTTCCGTTACCTTCCGAAAGATATGTCCGCAGATACTTCTTACCATGATCCGTGACTACTCCATCATTTGTACGTATTTTCTTTCCAAGTGCACTTGCTCTGCAGAGAGTGAAGAAAAGCGCGTCGTCGAAATCTTCTTTAGGGCTTGCCTTTATTCTCGAAGCAAGCTGTATGAGCATTGATAAGTCCTTACTATTCCGCATAGCGCTATAGTAGCATAGAATGGGGTTATGACTGTAATACTTCTGGCAGCTGGATTATCAACAAGGATGGGATGCAGCAAACTACTTCTACCCTTCCATGGAAAGCCATTGGTGGTCTCAACTCTTGAAGCAGCAATTGCTGCAGCAGACAGAGTAATTGTCGTTACAGGCCATGACCGTATCAACATTGAGAATGCAATAAGAAAATACAATGCGGAAATAGTCTTCGCCCCTGATTATCTCAAAGGGCAGAAATACAGCACGCTGAGAGGAGTAAGAGAAGTAAAAGATGATGATTTCGCAATCATTCCTGGAGACCTTCCGTTAATCCTTCCTGAGGATTTCAAAGGAACGGAAAAACTGCTTCAAACACATACCATCGCCAGAGCTTCTTTCAATTCAATCCCAGGGCATCCTGTAATGTACAGAAATGAACATAGGGACAAGCTCCTCAGTTACCCAGGCACAATGAAGGAGTACCTGAAAGAGAATGACATAGGCTTCTACGAAGGTTCGAAAGGTACAATACTCGATGCCGATACAAAAGAAACGTACCAGAGAATCCTCATGAAAGGATAATCATCCCCTCTCTGAAATGAACCTGTCGATATTCTCCCGGTATGGCATAGAAGGCGCTGTTCCAATCTTTCCTACAGACAAAGCCGCTACAGCGCTGGCAAAAACCGCCGCATCCTCAAGAGTCTTTCCTTCAGTGAGCGCAGTCACAAGGCCACCACAGAAAGCATCCCCTGCTCCAGTGCTATCGATGCATTCGACTGAATAAGATGGTATCGTTCGATAATCTCCACCAGAATAGAGAAATGCACCCCGCTCGCCAAGGGTAATCAGGACATTTTTAACACCTTTGTCCCCGAACCACTTAGCCGCTTTCAAAGCGCCTTCAGCGCTATCTACATTTATACCTGTAAGCTTCTCTGCTTCTGTTTCATTCGGTATTATTAAATCGATGTTACGATAGAGTTCTTCTGGGAAATCACGGACAGGTGCAGGATTCAGAATAACCTTTCCTCCTGCTTTGCTGACAATATCAGCGGCCTTCAATATGGCTTTCATCCCGATTTCGAATTGCATCAGGAGGATATCACAGCTTTCGAGAAGCGGACGTATGGACTCTGCGGATTATTCATCGAGTTCTTCACACGCACCAGTTACCACGACAATCTCATTCTGACCGCTGTTCTCATCGACTGTTATCAGGGCAGTTCCCGTGGATGAACTATCGGAGACAATGACGGAAGAAGACATTCCCAGCTCTTTAATGGTATCGATAGCGATGTGGGCAAAATCATCCTTACCTACCGCTGTGACAATCTCAACATCCGCACCGGCTTTGTGTGCGGCCACTGCCTGATTGAAGCCTTTTCCACCAGGGCCAATACGGAAAGATGTTCCGAATACAGTCTCTCCTGGAACAGGATGATGTGGAGCACGAGCTGTCAAATCAACGATGAAACTGCCAAATACCACTACTTTCTTCTGATTCATCCAAAACTCCTTATTGTCCATCGTACTGCATTGCAACGCGATAGCAAACGGCCAGAACAATCTGATTCAACTTAAACCTTATTGACATCATACATGGGGGGGGTATACTCATATCATCTTTTCGCGGAGGGATAAGATGAAAAAGATATCCTTACTTTTAATTATAGCAGCGATAATCTGCACAAGCTGCTATCAGTACGTATGGGTGCCAATCCCCGGATATGGAGAACAGAAGCCTTCGGAAACATTCGAGCCAGACGCCACAACAAGCAATGAGCTTAATGTATTGCTCAGTTCTTTCAGTACAGGTACAGAAACAGAGAAAACCATTAAAATCGCAAATGGCAACTATGTTCTTTCCGATTTAATCGATGTAGGGCAAGGTAAGTCACTTACAATTATCGGCGAATCAGATGATGCAATCATAAGCTTCGATGATTCATATTTCACGGCTGATAAAATCTTCCAGGCAAACAGCCAGAACCATTTTGCACTTATATCTGCAGAAGAAGGGGCAACGCTACACCTTGAGAATATAACAATCAAAGGAAAAGAACTCGATGCCGCAGCAATCTCAACAGGAACAGAAATTGAAACCATCCTTGCGGTAGATGCAGATGTATATATTGATGGTGTAACTGTTGAGGGCGTCAACTGGCCAGACTATTTCGGAATGCAGACAGGCTTTGGTCTCAGAACAATGGGGACTTCAAGAGAAAATACAATCACTGTAAAAAACTCCACATTCTCCGGTTTCCAAAAGTGCGGAATTCTCATAGCGAGCACTGCAGATTCCTCTACCAACAACGATAAAATAGCCATCGACGGAAATACAATTATTGGGGCGGGAGATATTGATACTATTGCACAGAATGGTATTCAGATTTCAACTGCAAAGCTTTCAAATATAATTTCCGTAACAGGAAATAGCCTGTCGAATCTCAATTACACTAAAGAAGGTTCATCAGCCACTGGCATCATGCTTGTAAGTGCTGGAAATAACAATGAACAGTCCGCATTTGAAGCATATGCAACGGAACTGGAAGCAAACAATAACTTCTCAAATGTTCCTTATCCTACTTCTGTTTATATCTAATCTTTCAAAAAGGGAGTGTTATCAGCAATAAGCTTATAGCACTCCCAGGAGAGAAGTGGCGTCCCCGTAGGAACGCCCTATGCACTATATCGATACCGAAACCTTGCCATCTTTCATCGAAAGATGAATATTGGCGCCTTCGGTGAGCTTTCCGGAGAGCATCTCCCTGGATAGCTCATTTTCCACCTCGTTCTGGATGCATCTTCTGATAGGACGAGCACCATACTGAGGATCAAATCCAGCTTTCGCCACAAACTCCTCTACGCTATCATCCCAGTCAAGATGATATCCCCTCTTCTGGACACGGTCTGCAAGAGTCTGAAGCTGCAGATGGACAATCTTCCTGATTTCCTTATCTCCAAGAGGATTGAAGATTACAATCTCATCAATCCTGTTGATAAACTCAGGCTTGAATGTATGCCTTATAATCTCCATTACATGGGCATCAGCATTCTTAGGATCTGCAAGTATTTCCTGTGATCCGAGGTTCGAGGTCATGATGATGATTGTATTCGTGAAATCAACAACACGGCCCTGACCATCTGTAAGACGACCATCGTCCAGCACCTGCAGAAGTATGTTGAATACATCAGGATGCGCCTTCTCTATCTCATCGAAAAGGATGACGGAGTATGGACGCCTTCTGACAACTTCAGTAAGCTGTCCGCCCTGATCATATCCTACATATCCTGGAGGAGCTCCGATAAGCCTGGATACAGAGTACTTCTCCATATACTCAGACATATCTATACGTGTCAGTGCCTTCTCATCATCGAACAGGAACGACGCCAGGACTTTTGCCAGAAGCGTCTTACCGACACCTGTAGGACCTGCGAAGAGGAACGAACCAAGAGGTCTATGCTCATCGCCTATTCCAGCCTTGTTTCTCCTGATAGCATTAGCTACAGCTTCAATGGCCTTCTCCTGACCGATGACGGACTGAGAGAGAGTCTTCTCGAGATTGAGATACTTCTCCATCTCCGAACCCATCATCTTTGCAACTGGCACACCTGTCCAGGCAGAGACAACCTTCGCTATATCATCCTCAGTCACTTCCTCCCTCAGAAGTCTTCTTCCATCCTTTGTGAAGGAATTGACCTTATCCTCAGCTTCGCTTATCTCCTTTTCAAGAGCCGGCATCTTGCCGTGCTTAATCATGGCAGCAGTGCTAAGGTCCCCCTGGCGCTCTGCATTCTGCTCTTCTTTTGAAAGCTTCTCGAGCTCTTCTTTTTTCTCACGGAGCGCAAGGATTGCTTCACGTTCGTTCTGCCATTCAAGATGAAGTGCATCGTAACGTGTCTGCATCTCGGCAAGCTCTGTATTGATCTTCTCGAGCCTTTCCTTGGAACCAGCATCCTCCTCTCTTGAAAGCGCCTGTTTCTCAATTGAAAGCTGGAGCATCTTCCTGTGAAGATTATCGAGTTCAGCTGGCTGACTCTCGATTTCCATCTTTATCTGGGACGCCGCTTCATCAACGAGGTCTATGGCTTTATCAGGGAGGAATCTGTTTGTCAGGTATCTGTCGGAAAGGACAGCTGCAGCGACAAGCGCTTCATCCTTGATTCTTACACCATGGTGCAGCTCATATTTCGGCTGGAGTCCACGGAGAATCGAGATAGTATCCTCGACCGATGGCTCCTTTGTATATACAGGCTGGAACCTTCTCTCAAGAGCTTTATCCGACTCAATATACTTTCTGTACTCATCGAGCGTAGTAGCTCCTATCGCATGAAGCTCACCACGAGCAAGAGCAGGCTTTATTAAGTTGGAAGCATCTGTTGATCCCTCCGCGGCCCCTGCACCAACAATCGTGTGAAGCTCATCTATGAAGAGTATTATCTTTCCTTCGCTCTTCGTGACTTCGTTTATAACGCCCTTTAGCCTTTCCTCGAATTCACCTCTGAACTTGGCTCCTGCAATGAGAGAACCCAGATCAAGGGAAAGAAGACGCTTGTCTGCAAGCGACTCAGGAACATCGCCCTTGGCTATACGTTCCGCCAGCCCTTCTACTATTGCAGTCTTACCGACACCAGGCTCACCAATGAGCACAGGGTTGTTCTTCGTCCTACGGCAAAGGACCTGCATTACACGCCTTATCTCTTCATCCCTTCCGATGACAGGGTCGAGCTTATCCTCCGCCGCAAGCCTTGTAAGGTCCTTGCAGTATTTGTCCAGCGACTGGTACCCAGCTTCAGGATCCTGGGATGTTATCCTCTGATTACCTCTGATAGTCTGAAGTGCCTTAAGTACTTCATCCTTCGATACTCCAAGAGCTATAAGAGCATCTTTCTCAGGGCACTCATCAGTAAGAAGCGCTATCAGGAA
Source organism: uncultured Spirochaetaceae bacterium (assembly GCA_944392705.1). Lineage (GTDB taxonomy): Bacteria > Spirochaetota > Spirochaetia > Sphaerochaetales > Sphaerochaetaceae > Ornithospirochaeta. Next base: position 5,340 of record CALXXO010000039.1, on the reverse strand, counting down.
GTGCTCTGCCGATATATATTCATCCTTGAACTCCGCCGCGACTTTATCGCAGGAGCCAAGAATCCTTGCACAAGATCTGGAGAATGATACCTGAGCATCCCCATAAAGCTTCGGGAGCGAGGAAAGAATCTTCTCCATTGACGCTATAACAGACTCAGGCTGTACGCCGAGCTTCTCAAAGAGAGGTCTCAGGACGCCATCTTTCTGCTCTGTCAGTGCAATTATAATATGTGCAGGCGTTACCTCGGAATGCTTCTCCTGAGAAGCTTTCTGAGCAGCCTCCTCTATAGCGCTCTGCAGCTTAAGTGTAAATTTATCGTAATTCATTTTAAAACCTCCAGAGTCTATATTCCGTACGTAAAATCCGTACACAAAGGAATATAATAACGGAGGTGAAAATCGTTAAGGCCGATTTGCAGGAATCAGTTTCTCAAGCCTTCAAGATAGCTTGCAATCATATTCATGGCACTCTTCTTATCGAAGGCTCTGAAGAAAGCGACCTGGAAGCATTCGAGTTCCGCAAGATTGAAAATAGCATCAGCAGTTGAATCAATATCGATTTTTCTCAGATTGCCATTATCAATACCCTGTCTTAAAAGCCTTTTGAAGAGTATTGAAAGCTTTGCCGTACGATGGTGGATAACATCTGCGAAATCAACACCTTCCCTCTTCGCAGATACCATGACATCCATCAGGTTCATCAGCGCTGATTCATTCTCCATCGCGGTGTCGATGATATCCGAAAGAATGTGGTTCATCCTCTCTATCTCATCACCGCCCTCGCTACCCCAGGCAATTTCGGAATATTTTGCGAAAAGCCTGCCGGTAATCAGCTTGACGGCATAGTAATATATCTCATCTTTGTTATGGAAATACTGATAAACCGTAGGTCTGGAGATACCTGCAGCTTCTGCAATTAGGGAGAGATTCGAATCGTGGTATCCCTCCTTTGCAAAGACTTCAAGGGCTGTACTAAGTATTGTCTCCTTTCTCTCCTCGTGGTCTATCTTCTTCGGCATGATGCCATCGTATCACATTTCGTGGTAAAAATACACTTGATAATGTTTCTGTTAAGAAAAAGCATATAATAAAACCATGTTCGAACTTTTCATCTACATCCTTGCAATGGCAATAACTCCCGGGCCAAATACAATTCTCGCTATGGCGAATGCTGCAGCAACGGGATTCAGAAAAGGAATAAGGCTTAATATCGGGATGCTTATAGGAATCACAATCGTCACACTTATTGCCTGGATAGCTTCCGAGCTTCTCTACTGGGTTATACCGCAGGCTGAAAACGCAATGAGAGTCATAGCTTTCATCTATCTGATATTCCTCGCAGTGAAAATGCTCATGCCTAAAAACATAGATGGCGGTGAAAAAAGCGCATCATTTCTACAAGGTCTAATTCTCCAGCTTGTTAATGTAAAAGTATACCTCCTTGCATTGACAGCCATATCGGCATACATAATGCCCATGGGGTTTTCCAGAGCTGGAACTCTTGCAGTTTCCATGCTCATCCCAATCATCTGCTTCCTGTCAGGACTTGTCTGGGCCCTTGGAGGGTCTCTTCTGAAAAACATCTACATGAAACACAGAAGAGTGGTATCCATCATTTTTGCCCTTTCGCTCCTGTGGTGTGCCTTGAAGCTCTTCTTCTAGGTTGCACATATTTTAAGATTGTGATAAATCCGCTATTGACCTGATGGTCCTTGGCCCGCATAGCATAATGGATAGTGCATTCCCCTCCGGAGGGAAGGATGGCGGTTCGATTCCGCCTGTGGGTGATATCCTCCTAAAAATTCCTAAAAACAGCTGTAAAGTATCCCTCCTCTCTACTATCATTAGAGCAAGAGGTGAATATGCTCTATCCAGAGACAAATGAATCAAGAAGCATTATCGATTTATCAGGGGCGTGGTCATTCAGGCTGGATGATGGAAATCATGGCGAAGGGTATGCAGAACCGGAGTTCATAGAAGGGACACTGATGGCGGTACCCGCATCATATAATGACCTGAATGAAAACAGGGAATACAGATCGCACTGCGGGTGGGCATACTATAAAACGTCCTTTACGATTCCGAGGATTCTCGATTCCGAAAGAAAAGTTCTCCGCTTCGATGCTGTCACGCATTATGCGAAAGTCTACCTGGATGGAGAGCTCATCGCTGAGCATAAAGGAGGATTCCTCCCCTTCGAGATTGATATCACAAAGAGGGTCGAAGCCGGAAAGGCATATACTCTGATTGTAGCTGTCGACAACAGAATCAATCACTCAACGCTTCCGATGGGAAATGAAGGAGGAACAGCATTCTTCGGCTCTGATAATGCAGATGTTCCAAGCGTGATCGCAGCGAAGAAATGGAGGAAACCTACAAATCTTCCTAACTTCGATTTCTTCAACTATGCAGGAATAAACAGACCTGTAAGGATCTATACAACGCCTGAAAACTATATCGATGATATCACAATAACCACATCTCTCGATAAAACAACAGCTATTGTAAACTACCAGATGGACTGCATCGGAAAAGGCGAGGCGACCATCGAGATAATCGACAGAGATGGCAAAACAGTAGCTACAGGAAAAGGCTGCAATGGCAAGCTTGAAATCACAAATGCAAAGCTCTGGTGGCCTTATCCGGGAGATCCATACCTTTATAAAGCTGTTGCAAGATTCTGCGATGATACATACTCGCTGGATTTCGGAGTAAGGACAGTAGAAGTAAAAGGAACGCAGTTCCTGATCAATGGCAAACCCTTCTATTTCAAAGGCTTCGGGAAGCATGAGGATTCTGCCGTCCATGGGCGTGGTTTCGATTTCGTCCTGGATGTTAAGGATATAAGCATGATTCACTGGATGGGTGCGAACTCATTCAGAACAAGCCACTATCCATACGCAGAAGAGATGTACTCACTCTGCGACAAGGAAGGCATCGTTATAATCGATGAGACACCGGCAGTAGGAATCGGCGGAACGACAGAGGATATATACAAAATCGGCAATTTCAGAAGCCATCACGAGGATGTGATAAAAGATCTCATAAAGAGGGACAAGAACCATCCTTGTGTCGTGATGTGGTCGATGGGAAACGAGCCCGATACCGTCACCTACCCCGATTCAGCATACGATTACTGGCATACCCTCTATGATTTCACAAAGGCACTCGATCCTGGCAATAGGCCCGTGACATTCGTCTGCAATCAGAATAATTACGAACGCGACAGGATAACAAGGGAGATGGATGTGGTATGCATTAACCGCTACTATGGCTGGTACAATCTCTCCGGCGATATGGAAGCTGCATCATATGCTCTCAATCTTGAACTGGATTTCTGGGAAAAACAGCAGAAGCCTGTGATAATCACAGAATATGGGGCAGATACGCTCCCGGGCTTTCACCTCTCGTCCCCTGAAATGTTCAGCGAGGAATTCCAGATACTCTATTACAAGACAATCAACACAGAGCTCGATAAGCGCAGCTTCGTAATCGGGGAGCATCCCTGGAACTTCGCAGATTTCAACACAATACAGGGACCGATGAGGGCGGATGGAAACAGGAAAGGTCTCCTGACCAGGGACAGGCGTCCGAAGATGGCCGCTCACTACTTCCGTTCCAGATGGCATGAAATACCTGATTTCGATTACAAGAGATGAAAGCGTTCCCAGTCATAAAGCGGCCTGAAGATATAGAGAATATTGTTCTGGAGTTTGGATTTCTTCCATTCTTCAGATCTGTGATTCCAGGTTTCTCTGTAGAAGAGATGGCCGATTCCTCTGTCTGGTTTCCTCCGGAAGGAGAAGGTGTTTGGGACTGGAAGAATACTGTCATAAAAGACATAGGCGCTGCATATGGCAAGTTCTTCCTCTCCAGACCTGGCTTCGTCTCAAAGGAACTCTTTCCTGTTCTCTCCGCTTACAGAAGGGATGGCTATGACTTTGAAGGCATGGTGAATGATGGCCTGGTGACGCACAGCGAAAGGATAATCTACTCCATACTGGAGGAAACAGGCAGCGAAACATCCACTTTCCTGCGCTACAAGGCAAATATGTCAAAAGCCACATTCGACAGCTCAAACTCGCGGCTTCAGATGAGAACCTTCATGATGATTTCAGCTTTTGATTACCGTCTTACGAAAGAGGGACGGCCATATGGATGGGGAATAGCAAGATACGCTCTTCCAGAAACAATATACCCCAATCTCGAGACTGCCCTCGATTCTATAAAACCAGAGACTGCAGCCAAGATCCTGCTTGAACGGCTGAGAGCGAGATTCCCCGGAACTGAGGAAGGTGCTCTCAGATATATCATAGGGTAATCAGAACTTCAGGGTCTCAGAAAGCGTTGCGACCATAACAGCCTTGATTGTATGCATCCTGTTCTCTGCTTCATCGAATACAACCGATGCGGGGCTTCTGAAGACCTCATCCGTAACCTCCATCTCCTTCAGACCAAACTTCTCATAAACCATCTGGGCAGTTGTTGTATTAAGGTCGTGGAAAGAAGGCAGGCAATGTTCGAAAATGGTATTCTTTCCCGTAGCTTCCATGAGCGCCTTATTCACCTGATAATCCTTCAGGAGAGCTATTCTCTCCGCCATCTTATCTTCCTCGCCCATCGAACACCATATATCCGTGTAGATTATATCAGCACCTTTGACTGCTTCATATGGATCGGAAGTTATTGTAAGCTCTGAACCATTGCCGTCAGCCCATGCCTTGCACTCATCGACCAGAGATGCAGCAGGAAGAAGCGAATCAGGTGTTGCAACCGCATATCCCATTCCGACCTTTGCAGCTCCTATCATCAGGGCATTCGCAACATTGTTTCTTCCATCGCCGACATATGCAAGCTTCATCTCAGAAAATGGCTTATCCAAGTGTTCATAAGCCGTTAGAAAATCAGCAAGAACCTGGGTCGGATGGTCATCATCTGTCAGTCCGTTCCACACTGGAACTCCAGAGTATTCAGCCAGCTCCTCTACGATGCTGTGGGCGAAACCTCTGTACTCGATTCCATCGTAAAGTCTCCCGAGAACCTTCGCAGTATCTTCCAGCGATTCCTTCTTTCCCATCTGCGAGTTGGTGAGGAAAGTAACACCAGCCCCTTCATCATATGCTGCGACTTCAAATGAGCAGCGTGTACGTGTGGAGGTTTTATCGAAAAGAAGAACTATGTTCTTTCCAGCCAGAAGATGGCCATGAACACCTGGGTCAACAGGCTTTCCCTTCTTCTTTTTCTTCAGTTCTGCTGCAAGTTTTATAAGATAAACAATCTCCTCTTTCGTGTAATCCTTGAGTGTCAGGAAACTTCTACCTTTAAGATTCATATAAAACC
>CALXXO010000038.1 GCA_944392705.1 uncultured Spirochaetaceae bacterium | reverse complement strand
TGCTACGGAAGCGTAGTATGCTGCATAGAGCTGCTGGAATTTCTCATGCACTTCAGGGCTGTCCTGGATTAGATATTTCTCTCCATTTCTCGAACCCTTCAGAGCTGTTCCTTCATACTCGGTACCCTCGTAGAAAGAGATAAGGGAAGCGAGCGAGAAAGAAAGAACATCTGGGAGCTTGCCTTCTTTCTTGTAGTATCCAAGGAGCGATGGAAGATCCCTTGTCTTGAACTTGGAGACACTGTTGAGGGAAATTGAGAGAAGGAGGTGCACGATGTATGGGTTCGCAAATCTCTCAAGAACGTCTCCTGCGTATTCCTCGAGCTGTTTCTTGTCGCCATCCATTGATGGAATGATTTCCTCGAAAAGACCTCTCTTTGCCATAGGGAATACAAGAGGGCTCTTGATACATTCCTCAACGGTGTTGAGTCCTGTCTGGTAAGCTGCAAGAACCATCATTGTATGTGTTCCGTTGAGAATCCTTACCTTCCTTGTGCGGTAGAATGACATATCATCGGTCCAGATGACATTCACTCCAGCCTTCTCGGTCGGGAATTCATCCTCATGGGTCTTTCCATGACACTCGATTACCCAAAGAAGGAAGATTTCTGCACTGTCGAGGAGATTGTCCTGATAGCCGAGCTTCTCACAGATTTTCTCCGCTTCTGCTCTCGGATAACCCGGTACGATTCTGTCTACAAGGCTGTTGCAGAAATCGCAGGCTGTATCGAGCCACGAGATGAAGCCCTCTTCAAGGTTCCACTCCGTTGCATACTGCTTAACGATTCTCTTGAGGTTGTCACCATTCTTGTCGATGAGCTCACATGGAATAGCGATGATGCCCTTGTCAGCTGCGCCATTGAATGCTTTGTATCTGTGATAGAGGAATGCACATACCTTTCCTGGATAGGAGACCTGTGGTTTGTCTTCCAGCTTATCTCCTTCGTGATAGGCTATACCGGCCTCTGTTGTGTTGGAGATGATGAATCTCAGATCCGGGTTCTCCGCCTGCTTGATGTACTCGTCGTACTCAGTATAGGGGTTGATGCAGCCCTTGACGCTTGTGATAGTCCTGAACTCCTCTACAGGCTTTCCGTTCTGCACACCACGGAGGACAGTTGTATAGACACCATTCTGTCCGTTGATCATCTCTCCCATACCGTTCTTGAGCGGCTGGACCATCATCACGTCGCCATTGAAATCACCCTTCTCATTGAGAAGGTCCACAATCCAGTCAACGAACGCGCGGAGGAAGTTACCCTCGCCGAACTGAAGGATCTTTACCGGACGTGCTGGCTTGTTTACTGTTTCACTGACATTTTTCATGTATAGCACTCTCCTTTTCTATAGACTTATTTATATCATTCTTCGGCTTTCTTCCGAAGAGGAAATGCGATGAAATAGCAGAAGCTGACTGCTGAAATACGATTCCCGATATCACAGGTATTGCAGATTCGGGCGGAAAGAAGTTTATAGCAATCACCATTGCTGCCGAAATATTTCTCATTCCCGATGCGAAGACCACTGAGACAGTGTCTTTTTCAGCGAGATTCATTGCCCTTGAAAGAAGGAATGAGAGGATGAATCCAACTACTGAGAATACCAGGGCTGCTGCAAATGGCTGGAGGTATTTCAACGAAGCGTTTTCCAGCAATGTTCCAGCAACCTGGCTTGTGTTTATTACTATGACAAGGAGCAACGCAATTTTCGTGAATGGTTTAAGACATGGGGATACGTGTTCCGTGCATTTGCCCTTTGTCAGAGCATTGATTGCAATTCCTGCGATTGACGGTATTACCACCATCCACAGGAGGGAGATTATCATTCCGTTTGTATCTATTGCTATTTCAGAACCGCCAAGGACTCTGACTGTCAGCGGCGTTGCAATCGGGGCCAGTAATGTTCCTATGATGAGCACTGTGAGAGAAAGAGCACCATTGCCGCTGTATATGCCGGACCATATACAGGCCGCTACAGCTGTCGGGATTGAATACAGTAGCACGAAACCTATTATTATCTCTTGATTTCCTCTGAATACCGCGTATGAGACCATCGCTACAAGCAAAGGGAGAATCAGATATGAGAGCAGGAGAAAGGCAAGAACGGGCTTTGGACGGCGTATGACTGAGGAGAAATCCTTCGGAGACACGCCCATTCCATTAACGAGTGTCAGGAATGCGAAAAGCCATGTCACAAGTGGTTTCATCGGAGCGAAAAAGGATGAAAGCAGAAGCCCCAGCACAACACCGGTCGGTGTAAGCACTGGCATGAAACGTTCAAAATATTTATTTGCTTTTTTCAACCCTTCTTCTGCATCCTGAAAACGGAACATGGTTTCAGTTTATACGTAATTCACATTATGTCAAACAGAATGGGTGTCTGTATGCTATTATGACAGCATGGGAAGGAAGACTGGGCTATTGCTTGCGAATGTTTATCAGGGAGCGAGCCGTGCAATGTGGCGTTATGCTGCTGCGCTCTCTGCTGAACACCCCGATGACACGCTCATCATACTTCCCGGTGGAAGGATAGGTTTCATTGGCGGAAGCGAGTACCTCAGGAATACGATTTATGACCTGGCAGATGCCGCTTCACTCGATGGTGCCATGATATGGTCTTCATCGCTTACGGGGGCGGAGAACTCGGAGAGCATAGCATCTTTTGTTAAGGGAATTGCAGAGCACCTTCCTGTTGTGTCGATGTGCCTTCAGATACCAGGGATTCCTTCTGTGACATTCGATGCATATACAGGAATCTACAATGCTGTAAGGCATTTCGTCACCAAGCATGGCAAAAGGAAGGTCGCGTTCATAAGAGGGCCTGCCAGCCACCGCAGTGCAGAGGAGCGTTATAAAGCATATCTGGATGCGCTTGTAGCTTCAGGTATTCCTGTCGATGATATGATTATCACCTCGCCGCGGCCGTGGAGTGAGGGGGCCGCCGCTGCCAGAGAGCTTCTGGATGAGAGGAAGCTTAAAGCGGGTAAGGACTTCGATGCCGTCGTTGCTGCTTCAGACTTGCTGGTGCTTGGAGCTGAGCCTGTTTTTCGCCAGGCGGGGATATCGATACCGGAGGATATCGGGATATCAGGGTTCAATGACAATGAGGAGAACCAGCTTCTTGATGTTGAGCTGACAACTGTCAGAATGCCGACAAGGAAGATTCTTGAGACTTCATACTCCCTTCTTTTCGATATTGAGGATAATGGGCCAAGATCCCTTTCGATGCTTCTTCCTTCGGATTTCATAATCAGAAGATCTTGCGGATGTTCCGATAGCCTTGAAAATGCCAAGGAAGTCATAACAGATGATGAAGCTCTGAGAAAATGGGTCCAGGACAGTTTTCAGGACAGTATTGCGGCCGAATCGCTATTGAAGATGCTGGATTACCTGTACTCAATACCTTATCCCGATCCCAGGGAGTTGTCGTCGGCGGTCTCGGCATATTTTGAAAGCGGGGCAGAAGCCAGCATGATTTTCCAGGTGTTGAGGTGGTCTGAACAGATTCTCGGAAAGAGGGAGATTGAGACAGGCCGAAAGGATTTCCTCATGTCCCGTATCGCCCATTCAAGCCGGCGTCTGTATGCAAAGGAACAGCAGAGATTGGGGGAGGTTTCTCACATTCTCGATACTTTCAAGACAGAGCTTCTTGCCCAGCGTTCATATTCCGCGCTTCCTATCATAATGCAGACATTATTCCCGTCCCTCGGCATCACAGGAGCTCTTCTGATGCTTTACGAGGATTTCCAGTACACGAGGATGGAGGGGGGATTCTCCGGCGATAAGCTTTACTCCGGATCTGTGCGTTTCCCCAGAAGGCGGCTCGTTCCGGAATCTTTATCATCCTTTACCGATAAAGGAACCTTTGTGGTAGAGCCGCTTTTCTACGAGAAGCAGGAGCTGGGGTATATCCTGATTGCATCCGAATGGTGCGAGAGCCATGTGCTTGAGGATATAAGGGCATCGCTCTCGTCCGCTATAAAAGGAATAAGTCTTACCGAAGTGGCTCAGAAGGCCGCGGAAGCTGCAGAGGAGGGTGAAAGAAAAGCCAATGAGTTCTACTCAAGTGTCTCCGAAGCTCTCAGAGGGCCGCTTTCCGCGATGCACAGGATGCTTTCGGACGATGGGATTGTTCCGAGAGATGATATGGCAAGCGAAGTCAGGCGTGCAGAGCATATGCTCTCCCTTTCCCTCGCGGAGTTCGGTGAGCTCGATTTCGAGAAAACACTTGTCTCCCTTTCTTCGTTCTGTTCGCATCTGGAAAGCGAGATGGGAGCATCTGTTTCCAGCTGTGGAGAACTGCCATCTGTAGAGATGGACTCGGATCTTATAGCTGAGCTTGTCGGTATAGTCGGTGAGGAGAGCCCTGTTGTTGATATAAAGCTTGGCAGGAGTGGCGTTATTCTTAGCATCAAGGGAGGGCGCAACTGGAGGAATGTCCCCACAGATCCGTCGCTCCTTCTTGTCTCCAAGATTGCATTGCTTCATTCCGGGGAGATTTCATTCGACGATTCCGGGGCGGTCCTTGTTCTTCCGTATCCGACGCTTTCCGGTCATGCGGGACAGGAGAATCCTGGTCCTGTTGTCTGGCTCTCTGCGGATGATGAAATCCCTTCATCCCTGCTTTCCCTGTCGCCTTGCTTTCTGGACGAGGATTCTGCTTCTTCCCTTTATGAGATGGAGCCCAAGCCTTCTGTAATAGCCTGGAGGAGCGAGAGGTCAAAGCGTGGTGAAGGGGTTCTGAAGATGCTCAGGAGCCACCGTTTCTCCCGTTCCCTTCCATTCATTGCATATGGTATCAATGAGAAGGCTGTTTCGCTCTCCGTTGCGCTGGAATGCGACAGGGAGAGGGCAGATGATACTGTTGTATTGATGATGCCGCACCTGCATCGCCTGGAAAAGATCCTCTCTGATTTCGGCAGTGTTGAGGATGGCCTTGGGGAAGAGGATATTCTCTCTTTTAAGGAGGGTACTGTCAGGTTTGTTGTCCTTTCTGTTGCCGATAGCGGGCTGTTGTCGGCGTTGAGACGCTCGAAGAGATTCTCGTCTGTTCCCATTCTCATTGTAAAAGATGGTTTCACGGAGAATGAGATTGATAAGATTGCGGATTTCCCCAATGTCCTGATAGCTAATTCGTCCATAATCGATGCGCCCGATTTTATAAAGCGCCTTGTTTCTGTTCTTGGAGGAGGGGATATTCTTCCACCTCTTACCGGAGCTCTTGTGAAGAGGGCGATAGCTTATATCAATCGCCATATCTCGCATCAGATATCCAGATGGCAGCTTGCCGAGAGCGTCAACATCAGCGAGGATTACCTTACACGTATATTCAGGAGGGAGATGGGCGTCTCCCCTTGGGATTATCTTACAAGGTGCAGGGTTGGCGTCGCATCCGACCTTCTTGTCCGTACGGGGGCATCCCTTGGTGAGATAGCTGTTGCTTCAGGATTCCAGGACCAGGCCTATTTCAGCAGGGTGTTCCGGAAGATAATGAACTGCAGTCCTGGCCAGTACAGACATCGAGACTAATATATTTGAGGTCGTTATTTTACAACGACTGGTTTGGATTATCCGGAATAAAACCCGTAGACTTAAACTACGAGGTAGACAATATATGAAGAAAGGACAGGTAACAGCTGTTGCTGCTGGAAATGGAAAGCAGAAGAGCAAACTCTACCGTGAGATAGTCAGGCATCGTTCGGTTTATCTTCTTGCCCTGCTTCCTCTTATTTACTACATAATCTTCAAATACATCCCGATTTGGAATGCACAGATAGCATTCAAGGATTTCAAGGCTGTCCAAGGTGTAATGGGATCGGCCTGGATAGGATTCGAGAATTTCAAGGAGTTCTTCAATTCCTTCTATTTCTGGTCGCTCATCAGGAATACGATAATGTACTCCGTTGGAAAGCTTCTTATTTCGCTTCCTCTTTCTATAATCCTTGCAATCGCGATCTACGAATGTACGCGCCCGGTTCTGAGAAAGGTTGTACAGACACTTGCTTACCTTCCTCACTTCCTCTCATGGGTTATCATGTATGGAATCCTGCTTACCCTCCTTGCCCCTGGCGATGGTGTCTTCAATGATATCGTGAAGATGTTCGGTGGACAGCCTATAGACTTCCTGTCCAATACGAAAGCTTTTCCATGGGTAGTTCTCTTCTCCGATGCATGGAAGGAGATGGGATGGTCTGCAATCATCTTCATCGCGGCTCTGATGGGCATCGACGTATCGCTCTTTGAAGCGGCAATGGTCGAAGGTGCAAGCAGCTGGCAGAGGGTAAGGTATATAACGCTTCCTTCCATTCTTCCTGTCATCGTAACTGTTCTGATTCTCAAGCTCGGAACAATTCTCGATGCTGGATTCAATCAGATATTCATGCTCTATTCACCTCAGGTCTATTCCGTTGCGGATATCATCGACACCTGGGTCTACCGACAGGGACTTCTCGAATTCAAGTTCGGACTTGCTACTGCAGTCGGTCTTTTCAAGGGAGTCTTTGGCATGATTCTCGTCTTGCTGGCTAACTGGATTTCAAAGAAAGTTACCGACAGCGCACTGTTCTGAGGAGGGTAGAATGAGCAAGAAAAAAGAGCATCTGAAACCAGAGCTGCAGAATAAGAAAGTAAAGCTTACTGCGGCAGACCATACTTTCAATGTAATTGTCAATATTTTCATGGTAATCATCCTGATAGCCATAATTCTTCCTCTCTGGTCGACAATCACGCTGTCTTTCAGACCTGTCGATTTCATTGGAACAAACCTCGATGGAATGTTCCTCCCACCGTGGAAATGGTCTACAGCAGCTTATGAGTCGCTCCTCGGAAACAATGGCTTCCTGATGGCATTCATGAACAGCTTCAAGATTCTTGTCGGCGGTGTTGTCTGTGCACTTGTGCTTACTATTCCTATGGCATATGTGCTTTCAGTTCCAAGCCTTCCGGGAAGAAAGATCATAAACATAATCGTAATCATTCCATATGTATTCAATGTAGGAATGATTCCAGCTTACCTTCTTGTGAAGGATATCGGGCTCATCAATCATCTGCCAGCAGTATTCCTTCCCGGTGCGATATCGACATACAACTGTATAATCATGAGACAGTTCTTTGTCGGAATCCCTGGGGAGCTTAAGGAATCTGCACGCATCGATGGCTGCTCAGAGATGCAGGTGCTTTTCAAGATTGTCCTCCCGCTGTCCAAGGCTATCGTAATGACAATAGGCCTTTACTATGGAGTTGCATTCTGGAATGACTTCTTCAACGCTATGCTCTATCTCAACGACAGCTATCTGAATCCACTCCCGATTCTTCTCAGGAATATTCTTATCGGCTCAGGAATGAATGAGAACCTTGAGGTGACAGCATTCGCGAATGCTCCGATTAATGCTATCAAAGCAGCATCGGTATTCATGAGCGCTATCCCGATGGTAATCGCATATCCATTCATTCAGAAATATTTTACGAAAGGCACTCTTCTTGGTTCTGTGAAAGGCTGATCCAGGAGGAAAAAAGGAGGAAAAATGAAGAAACATCAGCGTCTTATCGCTCTTCTTCTCGCAGCTTTGATGGTTGTCCCTGCATTTGCTAGTGGAAGCCAGGAAGCTAAGGCACAGGCAGCAGGAACTCCTGAAGATCCTGTAACAATCGAACTCTGGTTCGGTGCTGCAATCACAGAAGCTGGAATGATTCCAGACGACTGGGTAGGATACGAGATTATCCGCAATGAGCTTGGTATTGATCTCAAGCTTTCGATGCTTCCATCGAGCGAATCCGACCAGGATATGAGAATCCAGGCTACAGGAGCTGGAAATGCTCTCCCTGATATCTTCATGGTACGCCGCCCTGTTCTTGTAAACCTTGTTAACCAGGGTCTTGTAGCACAGGTCGATGACTGCTTCGCTAAGATGCCTGTACGTACATCTCTGATTTATGATCAGGATGCTATAAACAACGCTACAATTGATGGTCATGTCTATGGTTTCGCATCTCCTGGAGCTATTGTCAGGAACGAAGGTCTTCTCGTAAGGAAGGACTGGCTCGATAACCTTGGACTCGAGATTCCTACAACAACCGATGAGCTTCTTGAAGTTCTGAGAGCTTTCACATTCGATGACCCGGATGGAAACGGAATCGATGATACATATGGATACGGTGCATTCGTTGAGACAGATGCAACACTCAAGGGATATCCAGGATCAAGGCTCTGGCCTATCATGGGTGCCTTCGGTGTTGAAGGTCTCTGGTGCTTCGATGCTCCAAATCAGGGCCTGAGCATCTATAAGCCAGAATTCTATGATTTCATGGTATTCCTCAAGCAGATGTGCGATGAGGGAATCATCGATCCTAACTGGCTCTCATACAAGAAGGATGATTTCCGCGCTGCATGGAAGCAGGGAAGATTCGGTGTTATGTATGAGCAGAATGCAGCATATGCAGCAGAAGCTAACTATGCTCCGTTCGATTCCAACTTCCCAGATGGTGAGTGGGTAATCATCGATGCTATCACAGGACCGGAAGGACACGCATCAATCGGTGCATATGATATGAACTACAGAATCTACGCAGTATCTCAGAGAGCTGCAGATGCTGGTAAGCTGGATAAGATCTGTGAGCTTCTCGAATGGATGAGCTCCGATGAAGGCTACTATCTCCTCGGATGGGGCGTTGAGGGAGTTAACTATGTATTCGACGAGAATGGTGTTCCTGTAGCTGGCGACCTTGGTGACAATGCATTCACGGGTTCCGAGGGACAGGTTTACACACAGCTCAGAAACATGGTCTTCTACAACAGCGATGTTGAGCTTATTTCCCGCTATCCGACCTATACTTGCGCTGTTTCCGGAAAGGAAATGTCTGCACTCACAGCACTCAGGGAGATGCAGGGCATGAAGTGGACAAATGCTGTAGGTTCAAGCACACTGCCTACACCTAGCGCAGATGTTCAGAGATTCTATGATCAGAGTCTTGCTGAGTTCCTCTCTGGAGCAAAAGCTCTTACACCGGAGAACTGGGCAGCATTCATCGATCAGTTCAATAAGATCGGCGGCGAAGCATGGAACGCTGAAGGCGTTGCGGCAATGGAAGCTGCTGGACTCGTCCGCGAGTAATTTGATAAGGCGGCTGCCCTCACCGGGTGGCCGTTTTTCGGAGGAACAAGATGGATTTACCTCTATCGCTCAGAATGGCAAAGAGCGTTGAAAGAAGATACCGGCCAGGTATGATGGCCTGGCACTACGAGCATGGACTTGTTCTCTATGCTTCTCTCCGCGCTGCTGATATCCACAGCGACGATACAATCTATCCGTGGGTTTATTCCATGTATGACAAGCTTATCGGCTCTGATGGGTCTATAGCCACATACAGGGAAGGTGAGTATAACCTGGATCAGATCAATGCTGGAAAGACTCTCTTTGCGCTTGCCGACAGAAGCGGAGAGGAACGTTTCTCCCTTGCTGCTGACAGGCTCCACAAACAGCTTGTGAACCATCCAAGATGTAAGTGTGGTGTGTTTTGGCATAAGGAAATCTATCCGTGGCAGATTTGGCTTGATGGACTTTATATGGAAGGTCCTTTCACAGCTGAATACAGCAAGAGACATAACGACAGCACAGGGCTCGATGATATCACAGAGCAAATCAAGACTACATATTCTCTTCTTCGCGACTCTGAGACAGGCCTTCTTTATCATGCCTACGATGAATCGAAGGGCATGAAATGGTCCAATGATGAGACAGGATGTTCTCCTCATTTCTGGTCCAGATCAATCGGATGGTATCTGATGGCTGCTATCGATGTGCTGGATTTCCTTCCTGAAGACCACAGGAACAGGAATGATGTCCTTGCGATAATCAAGGAGCTCTCTGCATCCGTTCTCCGTTTCCAGGATGAGAGTGGTATGTGGTGGCAGGTGACGGATGAAGGAACCAGAAGCGGAAATTATCTGGAAACTTCCGGAACCTGTATGTTTGCTTATTCCTTCCTCAAAGGAGTTCGCCTTGGTTATCTTGATGAGTCCTTCGTAGCTCCTGCAATCAAAGCACTTGATGGGGTAAGAGAGAAATATCTCGAGGAGGATGAGAACGGGGAACTACACCTTGGTGGAATCTGTTCTGTAGCAGGACTTGGCGGTAATCCTTATCGCGATGGTTCTTTCAGATACTACATAACGGAGAAAATCAGAGTCGATGATTTCAAGGGTGTGGGGCCCTTTATACTGGCTTGTACCGAAGAAGAGCTTCTGAAGAAGTGAGACTTTGGTGTATGTCTATCTCGGAGCCGGAAGGCTCAGCGGGCTAAGGCCCGCTTTTTCTTTACTATGAGTTATTGAATGTCTTTTCCTATTGTGAATTTTACTTTATTTAATTATGGCTAAAGAAATTTTTTGGATACTTTTTGACAAGTGTATTTTCATTTTTAGCTAGAAAACTTCTCTCTCAGGATTGAAGTTGAAATGTTTTATTAATATCCTGTACCAACAATTCTTAATGGAATATGACTTGAGCACTTTTAAGTTGCAGATTCAAAACACCAATATAAAATAATGTCTAGGGATTTTATAAATTCCAACACAAAGGAGGACTCTTTCAATGAAGAAAGCGCTTGTTTTTATGTTGGTTTTGGTTTTTGCCATTTCAACAGTCTTTACCTCAGGATCAGAAGAGAGTGCTGATAGTGGAAAGAAAACTATCACAATTGGTGCAGAATCATGGGAAGTCAATAAACTTTTCCTTGAGCACGCTGCAGAAGAATTTGAAGCTGCTCATCCGGATGTAGAGGTTGAGATTGTCACGATTGCAGACCAGACAAAGCTCGCAAATTACATTCTTGACTGGAGTAGAGGAACTACAGATGTGGATCTTGTCTTCCTTGACGGTGGAATTTTCTCGGTGGAATATGCTGCCCAAGGCTTAATTTATGATTTTGAAAAGGACTTGAATTTCTTCTCAGATTTTTCAAAGTCGAATTTTACACCAGGATCTCTTGAAACCGGATTTGTCTATAATGGGCAATATTGCCTTCCTGCAATATATGAAGTCTATGGTATTTCAATCAATAAGGCTATGTTTGAAGAAGCGGGACTTCTTGATGAAAATGGCAATCCCCTTCCAATTAAGACATGGGATGATTTTTATGCAGCTGCAGAAAAGTTAACCAAAAAAGATAGCAATGGAACGGTTACACAGGTTGGTGGTTCAATTCAATTTGGCAACAATCTGAATATAATACTTGGAAGTGCTATTTATGCTCAGTTTGGGGATGCATATGCTGCAGATGGTATAACTTACAATGTTGATAATGACTATGTAAGGAATATGATTGGTACATGGCAAAAGGGAATTCAGAATGGATACCTTTCACAGTCAACATTCGTAGATAATGCTGGTGGAAGAAATGGTTTCAAGGCAGGACAGATTGCAATGTGCTTTGAAGCTGCTGGCCGCTGGATGGAAGCTATCGACACTGTCGGTATTGATAATCTTGCACTTATCCCAATTCCTGGCAACTTCGGAGGAACTGTTTGCTTTGGCTGTCAGATGGTTATCCCAAAAGCATCCAAGAATCCTGATATTGTTTGTCAATTTATCAAAGAAGCTATCTATGGAGAATATGTACAGGTTAATGCATTCAGTGAATATGGAAAGATGTCTGTAATTCAGAAATATTTTGATGAAGCCCTGGAAGAAACTCCTATATGGAATGGTATAGCAGACTCAATGAGTAAGGCAAAACCACTCAAGGAATATGAAGAGTCGCAGAAGTTCTTGAATGGCCTTAATCAGATATTCCAAGGAGGTCTTGTTAGCACAACGACTACTCCTGCAGATATGGTTAATGAAATTCTTGAATTGTCAGCATCTGTCAGGAAATAACAGTCTTTTCATTACATATGTGGCATCATTTGCCACATATGTATAGCTTTCAAGGAAACGCATCATGCAAAATACAATCAGCCCAAGAAGAAAATCAAAAGAGAGGTGGGGCAGAATCTTTCTCTTGCCCACGTGCCTTGTCCTTTTCGTATTTGTCGTCTACCCAGTTTGCTATACGTTTATTTTAGCATTTAGTAAATATAACTTTGCATTTGACCGTAATATGACATTTATTGGAGTTCAGAACTTCATTGATATGTTCAAAGATAGTCAGTTTCTTACGGCATTAAAGAATACAATGGAATTCACTATATATATGTTTGTGATTCTAATTGTATTGTCTCTTGCAATAGCATTACTTCTTTTTAATAAAAAAAAGAACAGTTGGTTTTTCAGAATTTCAATATTCATGCCAATTGTTGTCCCTGCATCTTTGATTTGTATCCTGTTTAGCTTTATGCTTGCAGATAATTTTGGAATAATTAACAAGTTCCTTTTAGATATTGGTCTTTCCAGGTTTAGTCATAACTGGCTTACGGATGCTGAAACAGCAAAATGGTGTGTAATAATAGTTGAAGTCTGGGGAAAAGTTGGTTTTTGTACAATACTTTTCCTTTCAGGATTGCAAAATATCTCACTCGATCTTTTTGAAGCTGCAGAGTTGGATGGAGCTATAGGGTGGAAGAAGCTCTTTTATATTATCATCCCAAACATACGTGAGACTTTTGTGGTTGTTGGAATTTGGGCTATTCTTCAGTGCCTTAAGTTGTTTGTAACTCCAAATGTACTTACTAATGGAGGTCCTGCGAATTCTACTCTGGTTATGTACCAAAATATATATAATACAGCCTTCAATTATTTTGAAATGGGCTATGCCGCAGCACAGGCATTCATCCTGACAGCTTTGGTAATGATTTTCTCAATACTTAATATGAAGATAGGAAAAAAGGAGGCATAATATGCGGAAGCAGCGAATGGCATTTTCTATTTTTGTTTCAGTGTCCCTCCTCATAATATCTTTGATTTTTATCTTGCCTATAATCTTTTGTATTTTCACTTCTTTCAAGGAGTCGACAGAGATAATAAGAGATATTACATTTTTCCCTCATAAATGGTCGAGTGTGAACTATGATTATATCTTTGCGAGAGGGGCAAAATATCTACAATATTATCTGAACACAATTATAATTACTGTGTGTTCTGTTGCTATTACATTGGTTCTTTCAGCTCTTTCTGGTTATGCATTTGCAAGGCTACCATTCAAAGGAAATCGTTTGATTCTTTCCCTCATTCTATTTTTACTCGCATTTCCTCTATGTGCCATTCTCATTCCTATATACATGATGGAGTTTGAGATAGGATTGCTTAACACGTACTTGGGTATTATTTTACCAAACTTATTATGCATTCTTCCTTTTTCTATATTCATCATGCGTGGAACATTCATAGATATGAGTAGTGAACTTGAGGATTCTGCAGAAATAGATGGATGTAGTGTCCCGCAATCTTTCTTGCATATAATGTTACCTCTAGCTCAGAATGCTTTAATAATAGTTCTTGTCTCGGGTTTTTATAATGTCTGGGGTGAGTACACTATAGCTAAGACGCTTGCGTCAAAAGACTCTATAATGCCTATTTCTGTTGCTCTTACATTGCTTAAGAGTGAAGATTGGAATTATGGGGTACTTGCAGCTGCAATTACTATGTCCATTATTCCTCCGATCGTAATTTTTGCTATCTTCCAAGATAAACTTGTTGAAGGAATGACAGCAGGATCGGTCAAAGGATGAAATACAAGAGGTGAAATTTATGAGGAATCTTATAAAGAATGTTAGTTTGATTTTACCGGACAGGATTATACGTAATGCCTGGCTTGTCACAGAAAATGATAAGATAGATGATTTTGGTGAGATGCCAATCCCAAATGGCAATTTCACTGAGGTTATCGATGGGGAAGGATTATACCTTTCCCCTGGTTTTGTCGAAACACATATTCATGGGGGGAGAAAGCACGATTTCACAGATGCAACACCGGAAAGTACGCTTGAAATAATGAGACTTCATCTTCTAGGTGGCACAACTACTATTCTACCTACACTGACAAGCGTTACTCATGAGAAATATATCAAGTCAATGGAGAATTTGAATCTCCTGATTCCGCAATTCAAAACCATGGATGATGTTCCTGAATTTGGTGGAATCCATATGGAAGGACCATATTGCAGTGGAGATGCTCTTGGAGCACAGAATACTCTTACATATAGAGATCCAAATTTCAATGAAATTGAACAATATATGGCACTTGCCCCCTATATCCGTAAATGGACAGCGGCGCCAGAGAGAGAAGGTGGAATGGCCTTTGGTCGCTATTGTGAAAAACATGGTATACTTGCTTCTATAGGACACTCCAATGCAACACTTTCTCAGGTTTATCAAGCTTGGGACAATGGATATAAAAGTATTACGCATTTATATAGTGCTTGTTCTAGCTATCATAGGAATGGAGCTTATCGTGAAGCTGGTATCGTTGAAGCTGCATGGCTTATTGACGACATCGATGTAGAGATGATTACAGATGGTGTTCATCTTCCGAAAGAATTCCTGCAGCTGATTTACAAGATAAAAGGACCAGATCGAATTTCAATGATAACAGATGCAATCCGATATGCAGGTGTTGATGTTCCAGAGGGAAGTTTTGTCCCTTATGAAGATGGTCAAGATCGTGGTGTTTGGATTGAAAATGGTGTAGCGCTTGTCCCAAGTAAGGCTTGTTTTGCTGGAAGCATTGCAACTTTTGATAGGCTTGTTAGAACCGCGACAAAAATTGCTGGAATAAACCTTGTTGATGTTATACGTATGTCAACGTTGACTCCTGCAAGAACGATAGGGCTTGATAATGAGATTGGTTCGATTTCTCGCGGAAAACGTGCCAATTTGCTTATATTTGATGATAATATCTCTATTAAGCATATAATATTAAGAGGAAAAATGGTCAGATGACCAGGAGGAGAAGTTAATGAATATTACTATTACTGTTTCAACAACAGCAAAAGAAAATGGGTACAAAGCTGCAAAGAAGGCTGCAGAAATCATCAACGAAGCGATAGAGAAAAAAGGTCACGCACGTATTGTTCTTTCTACAGGAGCAAGTCAGTTTGAAATGTTTGATGCACTTGTTGGTCTTCCCGTTGATTGGACAAAGGTGGAGATGTTTCACCTTGATGAATATGTAGGACTTCCTGAGACTCATGTTGCGTCATTCAGAAAGTACCTTAAAGAAAGGTTCGTGGACATTGTGCATCCTAAAGCGGCTCACTTTGTGAATGGAGAAGGGGATATCGAGAAAAATATTGAAGAACTGACGAAAGAGCTTCGTAGTGATGAGATTGATTTAGGTATGATAGGAATAGGAGAGAATGGACATATTGCATTTAATGATCCTCCTGCTGATTTTGATGCTGATGAAGCTTATCGTGTTGTCAATCTTGACCATAAATGTAGAATGCAGCAAGTTGGAGAAGGATGGTTTGCGACTGAAGACGATGTCCCTGCGCAGGCAATTTCCATGCTTCCCAAGCAGATTATGAAGTGCAAAACAATAATAACCGTAGTTCCACATTCTGTGAAAGCACAGGCGATTTATTCCACAATAACAGAGCCTGTAACAAATATGGTTCCTGCAACACTACTTAAAACACATCCTGATTGGCATCTTTTTATTGATGATGATGCAGCTGCGAAATTGTTCGGCAGAATATGAGTTTCTCTGCTCTGCCTGAGAAAACGCTGTTAATCTGCAGCATCTAGATTGGGAGAGATTGAATCATCGATGAAAAGTCCTTCTTGAA
>CALXXO010000037.1 GCA_944392705.1 uncultured Spirochaetaceae bacterium | reverse complement strand
CTTGAGTCGGCATAGTCTCCCTCTGTACGGAATGTCGTTATTTCATAGTGCTGACCTTTGAAGAGTACCGTTACGGTTCCATGCTTTATGCCTGTATCAATGGTTCTCTTGAAAAGCTTCTTGACCTCTTCCGGCTTTGCATCTGTCGTGAAATCATAGTCGTTGTTCTCTTTGCCTAGGATGAAATCCCTGACAGCCCCTCCTACAAGGTACAAAGAGAATCCTGCATTGTTGAATACCGTCGCAAGTTCCGCAATTTCTTTGGATATTTTCATCCGCATAAAAAAAAGAATAGCAGAAAAGATTTAGATATATAACTATTTACCTTTGACTATCTACATTGAAACACGGCCTTTTTCGCTGGCAACTAAAAGCTTGAATGCCACAGCCTGTTTTCTGTATATTAATCCGGTAGGAGAATAATGATGTTCAAACCTGTAAGCAACAAAGTTGATTTCCCTAAGATGGAAGAAGATATCCTTAAATTCTGGGAAGAAAAAGATATCTGCAATAAATCTATCCAGCAGCGTCCCGCTGACAATGAATATGTATTCTATGATAGCCCTCCATTTGCAACCGGCCTTCCTCATTTCGGACACTTCGTGCCGGGAACCATCAAGGATGCGGTCCCTCGCTATCAGGCGATGAAGGGCAAGAGAGTCATTAGACGCTTCGGATGGGATTGCCATGGCCTTCCTGTTGAGAACGAGGTGGAGAAATCGCTGGGTATCAAGGGATACTTCCAGGTTATGGACTATGGCGTTGCCAAATTCAATGAAGCCTGCAAATCCATCGTTCTGAGATATACAAACGAGTGGAAGCACACCATTACTAGAATGGGACGCTGGGTTGATTTCGAACATGGCTACCGTACCATGGACAAGGATTACATGGAGTCCGTGTGGTGGGTATTCAAGACACTCTATGATAAAGGTCTTATCTACGAAGGATATAATATCCTCCCATATTCTCCTCAGCTCGCATCTCCTCTTTCGAACATGGAGGTAAGCCTTGGTGGGTATAAGGATGTTACAGATCCTGCCGTTACTATCCGCTTCAAGGCCGATGGCGAGGAGAATACATACTTCCTCGCATGGACGACAACTCCATGGACACTTCCTTCAAATCTTGCCCTTGCAGTCGGCCCGGATATCGACTACGTGAAAGTAAAGGATGAGGAATCCGGTGATTTCTATTATCTTGCAGAGAAGCTTGTAGGAAAGTACTACAAGGATGGCAAGGGTTACGAAGTTGTATCAAGGCTAAAGGGTTCAGAGCTCAAAGGCAGAACATATGAGCCGCTCTTCCCATACTTCGCAGATCTCAAGAAGCAGGGTGCATTCATCGTTGTCTGTGGCGATTACGTCACAACAGAGGATGGCTGCGGTATTGTCCATACAGCTCCGGGCTTCGGAGAGGATGACTACAACGTGCTAAAGGGTACAGGTATTCCTGTTGTATGCCCGATAGATGCTGAATGCCGCTTTACAGATGAAGTTCCTGATTTCAAGGGCAAGTTCGTAAAGGACGCAGATAAGGACGTCATTGCCTGGCTTAAGGAGCATGGCGCACTTGTAAAGAAGGAGAACTATCTCCATTCATATCCATTCTGCTACCGCACTCATATGCCGTTGATTTACCGTGCAATGAGCTGCTGGTTTGTTGATATCCAGAAAATCAAGAAGACCATGCTCGAGTGCAATGATCAGATCAGATGGGTTCCAGACCATATCAAGTATGGGCGTTTTGGAAAATGGCTTGAAGGTGCTCGCGACTGGGCTATAAGCCGCAACAGGTTCTGGGGAAATCCTATTCCTGTATGGAAGTGCGATGGCTCGGATTATGTAGAGGTAATCGGTTCTGTAGAGGAGCTCGAAGCGAAGTGTGGCAAGAAGGTGGAAGACCTTCATAAGCAGTATGTCGATGAGCTCACTTGGCCATCTCCCGATGGAAAGGGCACGATGAGAAGGATTCCAGATGTTCTGGACTGCTGGTTCGAATCCGGATCAATGCCATATGCTCAGGAGCATTATCCATTTGAGAACAAGGATAGATTTGAGTCCATCTTCCCTGCGGATTTCATCAACGAAGGCCTTGATCAGACACGTGGCTGGTTCTATTCCCTTACTATTCTTGCTGCAGCACTTTTCGGAAAGCCTGCATTCTATAACTGTATCGTATCGGGAATCGTTCTTGCTGCAGATGGACGCAAGATGTCGAAGAGTGAACGCAATTTCACCGATCCGATGGAAATTATCAACAAGTACGGTGCTGATGCTCTTCGCTTTGCTCTCATCGACTCAACGCTTGTCAAAGCTGATGACCTGAAGTTCTCCGATGAGATTGTAAAGGATGTCCTTAAAAGCCTTATGATTCCGCTCTGGAATGCTTATTCGTTCTTCGTGACATATGCGAATATCGATGGGTATGAACCATCTGCAACGAAGTATTCCAGCCTTTCCAATTCACTCGATAGATGGATAATCTCAGATCTGAACAGGCTTGTTAAGACCGTTACAGATGCGATGGACAGCTATGATATCCAGGCAGCTTGCTCTGCTCTGACATCATTCATCGATGACCTGAACAACTGGTATATCAGACGTTCAAGGAGAAGATTCTGGAAGTCTGAGAACGATGGCGATAAGAAAGAAGCATATGATACGCTCTACCGTGTCCTCATCACATTCGTGAAAATCGCGGCACCATTCGTTCCTTTCATCACAGATTCGATCTATCTCAATCTTCGCACCGATGATATGCCGGAGTCTGTCCACCTCTGTGACTTCCCTGTATATGCAGAAGAGGAGAGGGATGAGAAGCTTGAGAAGGAGATGAGCCTTACTATCAAGACGATAGCTATGGGCCGTGCGCTAAGGTCTTCTTCCAACATAAAGATCAGACAGCCGCTTTCTGAATTCCTCATTGTCGACCGCAGCGAGGAGGACAGGAAGATTCTTGAGGATAATTCCTCGATTATCGCGGAAGAGCTCAATGTTAAGAAGGTGACAATCAGAAGCGATGAGAGCTCGATAGTCACATACTCTGCAAAGGCTAACTTCAAAGTGCTGGGATCCAAGCTCGGAAAGAACATGAAGGAAGTCGCAGCAGAGATTCAGAAGCTTTCCTCTGCGGATATTTCCTCAATTCTCGATGACAAGGAATATGTCATAAAGTATTCCGCTGGAGAGATTGGGCTTACTGAAGGCGATCTTGTAATTCAGAGAGCTGAGAAAGAGCACGTGAAGGTCCTCAATGAAGGGGCTATCACAGTTGGGTACGATACGGAAATCACAGAAGCCCTCCTTCTCGAAGGAATCGCAAGAGACCTTGTCCGCTTCGTCCAGACGGAGAGGAAGGAGAAGGATTTCGAGGTTGCTGATCATATCAATCTTACTCTCTGGGGTGGAGAGAACCTTTGCAAGGCAGTCGATACTTTCAGCTCATATATAAAGGAAGAGACGCTTGCAGATTCTCTGACAGTTGCTGAAAACGATGGCGACAGTACTGAAATCGGCGATGAGAATGTAACTGTCAAGGTTGTTAAGGCGTGATCAGGAAACTGCCGATTCTCCTTGCGCTTATCCTCCTTGTCTCCTGTGTTTACACAGCCAGGGAGGATATTTCTGCTCTGAGTCATATGGGAGGAGCGGGAAAGGCTGTAATAACAGTTGATGTAAAAGCAGCTGCAGAGCTTCTTCCAGAGAATGAGCTGATAGAGCGCGTGGACAGAATCTCGATAGAGCTGACTCCATCTTCTTCTATCTACCCATTACCTCTTTCAGACTGGAGGATAACAGGTACTGCAAATGGGCTTCTTTCATCGACAGAGGTCGGTACACTGATGATCTGGGATCCCGGATTCATCAGAGCTAGAGAGAGCAATCCACGCTATTACTACAACAAGAAGCTTGGAGTTTCTGCTGGTATTCCTGCAGACGGTATAGTGCTTTTCACCTCTGAGGATTATCAGGAGGAGTGTGGCCGCCTATTCAGCGGTGCAGGGAAGGTGCTTGATGATAGATATCTTTCGCTTCTGGAATCATCTCTTGCTGGAGTTTACATGGATAGCCCAGAGACTCTTCCCCCGCTTCCTTTCGATATACCAGCTGAGACTGTTGGGAAGATTGAAAGCATCCTTCTTCTCCTGAATAAAGGTGATGACAACCTTATTCTTTCCGGAGAGATTGAGCTGGATAGCGAGAGCAGTGCTAAGACGTTATGTACCTTCCTTAGGAATCTTCTTATTCAGGAAGTGCGAAGGAGCGGCGGCAAACTTGACGTCAGAGCGCTTTCAGGTATCTTCACTTATGAGGGAGCTCTTCTTAAGATCTCCGGCTATGATTTGTCTTATGATATTGTGAGCTCGATGCTCACGAAGGAGTAACAATGCCACTTTATGAATATAGATGCACTAAGTGCGGAAAGGATTATGAGGTAATCAAAGGCTTTTCCGATGATGCAGACCACGATGTCTGCCCTGATTGCAAGAGCCCTGCTGAAAGAGTATTCTCAGAAGCACCAGCTGTGGTCTACCATGGTTCAGGATACTACTGCACAGATCACAAAAGCGCTTCATGTAGCAACTGCAGCTGCAAAAAGGACTGAGGTAAATGAAAAAGAGGATTCTTACAGGCGATAGAACTACAGGAAAGCTGCATCTGGGGCATTATGCCGGATCGCTTCTATCCAGAGTTCAGCTTCAGGATGAGTATGAGGAATTCATACTTCTTGCTGATGTTCAGGCACTGACTACGCATTTCGGAAATCCAGAGCTTATCAATGGTTCTATTTACGACGTTGCGATGGATAATCTTTCTGTCGGTCTCGATCCGGAGAAGGTGACGTTTATCCAGCAGTCTATGATTCCTTCCATTGCAGAGCTTACGATTTTCTATTCCATGCTTGTCACTGTCAATCAGCTGGGACATAACCCTACGATCAAGACGGAAGCGAAGAACTATGGATATAAAGAGCTTACATATGGCTTCCTTGGTTATCCTGTATCCCAGACTGCTGATATAACATTCTGCAATGCTAATCTTGTCCCTGTAGGCGAGGATCAGATTCCTCACATTGAGCTTGCAAGGAAGATTGTCAGGAAGTTCAATGATCTCTATGGTACATCGATTGTCGAGCCTGAGTATAAGCTTTCCTCCGTCTCCAGGCTTCCAGGACTGGATGGAAATGCAAAGATGGGCAAGAGCCTTGGAAATGCTGTCTATCTATCAGATAGCGAGGATGTGCTCAATGAGAAGATCAGGAACGCTGTTACAGATACGAACAGAATCAGTGTCAAGATTCCTGGGAATCCCGATGTATGCACCGTCTATACATACCATAAAGCCTTCAACCCTGAGGAGAGTGGAAATATCTGCTCAATGTGCAAGGGTGCCGAGATTGGGTGCGTGGCCTGCAAGAAGATGCTGATGAAGAAGATGAATGAAATCCTTGCTCCAATAAGGGAGAAGCGCCATTACTATGAGGAGCATATGGATGAGGTAAGGGATATCATTCATTCCGGTACAGCCAAGGCCAATGAGATAGGCAACAAGAACATCCAGGAAATAAAGGATAAGATGCATATCGTTCTTCATTGAGATGTAGAGGGCAGGTGAGAGCTTGCCCTTCTTCTTTGCCTTGATTTACCGCAAAGTGATTTTATGGACTTAAACATTCTTAGAAGAAAGTTTCAAAACGAAAACCTCTGCTTATCACTGGCGTGAGACAAACTGGTAAGACATGAAAATCCTTTGATTCTATTCTCGCTGTCGATTTCGATAGAGATCCATCTGCAAAAAGGTATTTGATATAATCCCACAGCTTGAGATTCTTTCTATATAAGGTCGCACTCTAATAATCCTCGATGAGATTCAGGCGTGTCCAAAAGCGATAACTTCGCTGAAGTACTTCTGCGAAAGTGAAAGGGCTTTATTTTGTCATTGGTACCGGCAGTCTCTTGGGGGCAATCAAAGGTGATGACTTTTCATTTCCAGTTGGTAAGATTCAGACGGAAAGCATTTTCCTATTGAATTCGAGGAATTTCTCCTGGCATTGGAAGAGCTGGAAATCCTGAAATGTATTGAGAAAGGATGAAGACGGATTAATCCGTCTCTATTTCCAGCTTTTCCTTCGCGACTGCAAGCATGAGTTTGATTCTGTTCTCCTGATTCACCTTTGTTGCGGATGGATCGTAGTCAATCGGGACTATGTTCGAATCAGGATAGGCTTCCTTCAGCGGACGAATCATGCCCTTGCCGCATATATGGTTTGGAAGACAGCCGAAAGGCTGTGTGCATACTATATTGTCATAGCCTTTCTCTATGAGCTCGACCATCTCTGCAGTTAAAAGCCAGCCTTCACCCATCTTGCATCCGCGGTCTATGAATCTTTCACCGAACTCTTCCAGTTCCTTGAATGTGGCTGCAGGGTGGAATTCCTTGTGCCTTCTGACAGCTTCATCCGACCATTTCTCGACAATCGAGAGAATAGGCATACCGAAATGCTTCATGATGAATGCATAGCGTCCACGTCCGCCATAGTACTCTTCGTCCTTTATGCCGTTTGAGAAGCAGTAGAGGACAAAGCCCATCATTGGAGGAAGCATTACCTCGCAATCCTCATCCTCAAGAAGTCCCTGTAGATTGCTGTTTCCGAGCCGTGAATACTTCATGTAGATTTCACCTACAACACCGACCTTTACCTTTGGTGTCCTCTTTACAGGGATTGAAGCGAAATCATCGGAAATCTGATTGAGCTTCTTCTTCATATTCCCCCAGAAGTATCCTCTGTTCTTCTCGTAGCAATCTCCGAGTATGTCTGTCCACTTTGCAATCATTCGGTCAGTGTCCCCTTTGTTTATCTCATAGGGGCGTGTCTGGTTGGACAGAAGCATTATGAGGTCCCCATATACAAGCGCTGTGAATGCTTGGACGAGCATTGGGAATGTAATCTTGAAGCCAGGGTTTGTGTTCATTCCCTGTAGATTTGCCGATATAACCGGAATATTGCCAAGTCCCGCTCTCTCCAATGCTTTTATCAGGAGAAAGTAGTAGTTGGAAGCTCTGCATCCACCGCCTGTCTGGGAGATGATAAGCGCACAGCGGTCCTTATCGACAAGTCCGCGGTGTATTGCATCAATCATCTGTCCTATGACAAGGAGACATGGATAACACATATCATTGTGGACATATTTCAATCCTTCCTGGATTACGGAAGGAGAGGAGTTCTCCAGCAGCAGGGCCTTGAAGCCATGGTTGATGAAGATTCTCTTCATTATGTCAAAATGTACAGGAGACATATTGGGAACAACTATTGTCCAGCCGTCTTTCTTCATCTCTTCTGTGAATACTTTATTTTCCATCATTATCTTCCATTTCAAGTGCAGCGAAGAGCGATCTCATCCTTATTTTCACAGCTCCCAGATTTGTGATCTCGTCGATTTTTATCTGGGTGTATATCCTGTCTTTCTCTCTGAGAATATCCTTCACTTCATCGGTGGTGACAGCATCTAGGCCACATCCGAAGGATACGAGCTGGACGAGATTCATGTCCTTCTGTTCCCTTACGTAACGTGCGGCGTCATACATCCTTGCATGGTATGTCCACTGGTTAAGTACTCCGAAGCTTCCCTTGTCTGTAAGCGGGGCAATAGAGTCCTCCGTGATTACCGATGCTCCAAGCTGGACTATCATACGGTCAATTCCGTGATTGATTTCCGGATCAGTATGATAAGGACGTCCTGCAAGCACGATGATGGGCCGATGCTCCGCTCTGGACTCTTTGATTATCTCACTGCCTTTCTCTGTTATCTTCTTCCTGTATGAAGCAAGCTCTTCAAAGGCCTTATCCACAGCTTTTCTAGCTTCTCTCTTCTTTACATCGAAAAGCTCTGAAACGCGCTTTGCAAGGTGGTCTGGGTGCTCGAGCGAGAGATAACCAAGCGTAAGTGGTATTCCTTCTAGGTCCTGGTTTCCTTTAATGACCTCTCCGTAGTACGCGACAACAGGGCAGTTGAAGTGGTTGTTACCCTTATCTTCATTGATGTTGTAGCTTGAGCATGGAATGAAGATTCTGTCCACCTTGTTATCTACAAGGTACTGGATATGGCCATGCATGAGTTTTGCAGGGAAGCATACTGTATCGGAAGGGATTGAAGCCTGCCCGTGGATGTAAAGCTCCCTGGAGGAGAACGGCGATACAACTGTATCGTAGCCAAGCTGCTGGAACAGCGTGACATAGAATGGCAGCAGTTCATATATTCCCAGTGCAAGTGGCAGTCCGAGCGTACCCTTTTCCCCGCCTTTTCTTTCCCTGTAGCTTTCGAGGAGTTCCTGCTTATATGCATAGAGATCAAATTTATCCGCGCTTGCAGGAGCTTTTCCTGTGACTGGCCGCTCACACCTGTTTCCGGAAATCAGCTTGCGCTTCGAACCGAATGAATTGATTGTAAGAAGACAGTGGTTCGTACAGCCATTGCATCTTATATTCTTTACATTGTGCGTTAGCGAATCGAGCTCTTCCTTTGTTATTATCGAGGACTCTCTCAGGTCATTGCGCTTTGCCATAATCTGGGAGTAGAGCGCAGCTCCATAAGCTCCCATAAGACCTGCAATCTGCGGCCTGACGACTTCCAGGCCAAGCTCTTTCTCGAAAGCTCGCAGTACTGCATCATTCAGGAATGTACCGCCCTGGACAACAATTCTCCTGCCTAGCTCTTCGGGATTTGAGGTCCTAATTACCTTGTAGAGTGCATTCTTCACAACGCTTATTGCAAGACCTGCTGATATATCATTGACGGAAGCTCCATCCTTCTGGGCCTGCTTGACGGAGGAGTTCATGAATACAGTGCATCTTGAACCAAGATCGACAGGGGACTCTGCTGTAATTGCAAGCTTTGCAAAATCCTCTGCTGATTTTCCAAGAGCATTTGCGAATGTCTGCAGGAACGAGCCGCAACCAGAGGAACAGGCTTCGTTCAGGAAGATATCATCGATGACACCATCACGGATTCTGAAGCATTTGATATCCTGTCCACCGATATCGATGATGAAATCAACATCGCTCATGAAATGCTTTGCTCCGATGAAGTGCGCTTCCGTCTCAACCAGCGAGTAATCGAGGGAGAAGGCAGCCTTCATGAGATCCTCTCCATATCCAGTGGATGCAGATGAAGCTATCTGTATCGCAGGGAACTCCTCGTAGAGAGAGGAAAGGAATGAGTGGATTGCCTGCACAGGATTTCCGTTATTCGGGCTGTACCTCGATAAAAGCAGATCGCCATTCTCTGCTAGGAGACAGGTCTTTATCGTTGTTGAACCAGCATCGATTCCAAGATAGGCTCTGCCGCTGTATGTCCTTGGGTCCCTGATAGGAACGGATGCCTTCTCATGCCGCTCTCTGAATACCCTGTATTCCTCTTCATTCCGGAATAGCGGGTCAAGTTTTATGAAGCTGGATTTACCCCTGTAGCTTTCGAGGGCTTTGATTACCTCGCTTATCCTCATCTTCTTTCCGCTTGGGGAGAGGGCGGAGCCCATAGCTACAAAGTAAAGCGAATTCTCCGGACATATTCCCTTTGTCTTTATCGCTTCATCGAAGAAATATCGCAGTCGGGGGATGAAGGTTAGTGGGCCTCCGAGATAGACAACCTTGCCTTCTATCTTCCTGCCCTGTGCAAGCCCCGCTATTGTCTGATTTACGACAGCGACGAGAATCGATGATGCAATATCCTCAGTCTTTGCGCCCTGGTTGATGAGCGGCTGTATATCGGACTTGGCGAATACGCCGCACCTGGATGCAATCGTATATATTTCCGTCGATTTCTCGCTCAGCGCATTCATATCCTCCATACCGATTCCGAGGAGGGTAGCCATCTGATCGATGAATGCGCCGGTTCCGCCAGCACAGGTTCCATTCATCCTAACTTCGAGCCCATGCTTTAAGAAGAGGATTTTTGCATCTTCCCCTCCGAGCTCAATTATTGTGTCTGTGTCAGGGATGAATGTCTTCGCTGCCGTTCTTGTAGCATAGACTTCCTGCACAAATGGGATATCTGCGGCTTCTGCAAGTCCCATTCCTGCAGATCCGGAGAGAGAGATTGTCACCTCTTCATCCCCGATATTCTCCATCAATGCATTGAGCATCTCCCTGCCTTTTTCTATTATCTGGGAGCGATGACGCTGATAATCACTGTAGACGAGAGTGTTGTCCTCCCTCAGCGCCACAGTCTTCATAGTAGTTGAGCCAACATCGATACCGACTTTCAGCATAACAGTATGAAGTTATAGAAAAAAGCGTTAATGAGCAAGTAGCTATATTAATACAGCAGCAATGAATAGTACCAATAATAGTGCGGAAAGTAGGGTATAGCGGAGTGCAAAAGCCTTCCTGTTTTCCTTTCCTACAATCTTCAGCGCGGAGAGTGCCGGAAGGGAGAGGATTGTTCCTGCTGACCCTATATTGACAGCCTTCAGGAGCATTTGCCCATCAACGCCCGGGGCGGCCAGAAGGGCAACTGGCAGTCCTCCGATGATTTCCGTAGCTACAGCTTCCTTCCATACAGCTCCTGTGCTCAGGAAATTGCCCATAAGCGGTGCAAGGCATTCTCCTGCAAGGGAGAGGAAAACGACCGACAGAAGCAGTGAATAGTCTGCTTTGAGGAATACAGTTCTGTCGAATACGAGGAGAATCGCAATGGTGAATATTACAATATCAATCCACCTGAAGAGGGAAAGGGATGAAAGGAGCGTGATGAATGCAAAGCAGACATATAGCATCTTCATTCCTTTGTTCCCGTTGCTGTTCTCATTCTTTTCCGTGATGTATGTCCTTTCCTGCATCCTCTTTCCAAGCAGAAGGGGAATGGAAAGCGCGACCGCCGGAATCGAGATTAGGAAGAATGGAAGCATTGTCTTGAGAAAGGATGCATCCCCTATTGACTTATGAAGGGCAATGTTGTGCCAGCTTCCACCGGGGAGCAATGTACCTCCAGCAATTGCTGATAGTGTTATTATTGCAGCAAACGATGCACACTCATCCTTCCTTTCCCTTTCCTCCAGCATCGATATCGCAATCGGCAGGATTGATGATACAGCGAATAGCGATGTAATGAATGGCGACAATATGAAAGCCATTACCGCAAAGAAAGCGGCAAGGGAGCCGAGGTGTGTGAATACAGCCCCTGATTTCCTTATACCTTCAACCACTCTTTCTTTTTTCAGCCCTGAAAGTGTCATCGTCATCACGAAAGCCATCGCAATGCCGTTCCATTCCATAGAGACGACCATCTCTCCAGTTGGGGCATTAACAAGAAAGGAGAGGAGCATGATGAAAAAGGAGACAATCGGCAGTGGATGATTCTTGAAAACTGCTTCAATCTGCTTCATCTGTGATTTCCTTTCCCATTGGATCGAATGAATAGACCTTCGTGTTCCTGACAGCTTCCTCGATGATTGGGTTCATATCAAGTGCATCGAAATGGCGCCTTGCGACTTCCTTCACGGGCCTTGTCACTGGATGCTTAGGGGAGAAAACGACACAGCAGTCCTCATAGGGGAGGATGGAGGTTTCATAAGATCCGATTCTTATCGCTCTTTCGGTTATCTCCTCCTTGTCCATGCCTACAAGAGGACGCAGGACTATTAGGTCTGTCATGCTGTCTGTGAAGTTCATGGCATCTAGAGTCTGGGAAGCGACCTGCGAAAGCGCTTCTCCTGTGACTATCGCACTCGCTCCGTTCGCCTTTGCGATTCTCTCGGCTGTCTGCATCATCGAAGCCCTGAACATCAGTGTGGCTTCCTCTTCGTAACCATTGTCCCTTATGTGGATCTGTCCTTCTGTGAATGGGACGACAAAAAGCCTTAATCCACCAAGGTAAGGAGCTATTATCGCAGCGAGAGTCTTTACCTTTTCCAATGCCATCTCCGATGTATAAGGGTATGCGTGGAAGTATATTGCATCCAGCTTCATTCCTCTCTTTGCCATCATATAGCCAGCCACCGGGCTATCTATACCTCCGGAGAGGAGCAGTACGCCTTTCCCTGCAGTTGCATATGGCAGACCTCCTTCTCCTTTCTCCTCGCTTGTGTAGAGATATACATCGTTCCTTATTTCGCAGGTCAGAGTATGCTCTGGATGCTTGAGGTCCACAGTCATATCTGGAAAGAGTGAGAAGACGGCATCTGCGAGGATGCAAGATACATCATGGGAGGATAGGGGAAAAGACTTATCTTCGCGCTTCACCGTAACGCGGAAGCTCTCTCCATTCCTGAAGTCCGACAGCTTCAGGATTTCCTTTGCCTTATCTTTAATTGCATCTATATTCTTCTCAGCCTGGTATGCCCTGGCGAATCCTGTTATGCCAGGTGTTGTGGAAAGGACTTTGATTATCATCTCATCGTCGGCCTTTTCGTCAATCAGGGCATAAAGCCTTCCTTTCTGCTTCGTTATATCCGAATGAAAAGGTCTAAGCTTGTTCTTTATATTATGTCTCAGCTGTTTTTCAAACAGGTTTCTGTTTCCGCCTTTGAGCGAGATTTCGCCTTCTTTTATCAGGTATAGCTTACCTTCCATTGGTACACTCCTTAATGATTCTTATCAGGTTCACAGCCTCCTCCTCCGTTGTCGAATTGGAGAGAGAAAGACGGACAGCATTCTTTGCTTTCTCCGGTCTTACTCCCATTGCGAGGAGTATCTTCTCTCCTTCGCCTTTCGCGTTGTTTGAACAAGCTGATCCAGACGAAGCTGCGACGCCTTTATCTGAGAGCATCCTTGTGAAAACCTCCGATGGAAGAGGGGAAGCGAATGAGATTATATACGGAGAGGAATTTTCTGGCGATATGATATCAAGGCCTGAGTCCCTGAGTCCTTTTATAATCATAGCCTTCAGTTCTCCGGCTTTCCTGTTTTTCTCCTCCCTGCCATCCATCCATTCCTCGAGAGCTGCCCTGAGTCCTGATATCGCAGGAAGGTTTTCAGTTCCGCCCCTTTTACCTTTCTCCTGTCCTCCTGCCGGGGCAAGTGGCCTGAACGATGACGGCGATTTGAGATAGAGCATACCTATTCCCCTAGGACCGTTTATCTTATGTCCTGAGAATGAAGCACCGTCTATATCAAGCTCTTTTATGTCGTAATCTATCTTTCCAAGCGCCTGGACGGAATCTGAGAAGAAGAAAATACGTCTCTTCGTATTCTCCCTTTCATATTCCCTTACAACCCTCACAGCTTCTTTTACAGGTTCTATGGCACCTGTGACATTGTTGACAGCCATTATCCCTACGAACTTTGTATCGGGGGTAAGCTCCGCTTTCAGCTCATCCAGGTCAATGACACCACCCTTTGCCCTGAGCTCTGCAGTTTTCCAGCCATACTGCCGGAGAAGGGGAAGCCATGATGACAAGGCTTCATGCTCTATCTTGGATATTATTATCTTTCCAGGGGTTGTAAAAAGCAGCGAAGATACAGATGCCGCTATTGATTCGGTTGCTCCAGATGTGAAGAAGAGGGATTCCGGGGTAATTCCCATAAGCATTGCAATCCTCTTTCTCTCATCTTCAAGCTTTCTCTTTGCATTAAGCCCTTCTGCGTGGACAGATGAAGGGTTTGCCCAGAATTCAAGCGATGTATCGTTATATGCCTTCAAAGCCTTCTCCGAGATTCTCGTTGTAGCGGCGTTATCGAAATAGAGATTCATGGCATAGATTAGATAGATATTCACCTTGTTTTGCAAGCTGGGTATTATCTAAGACATGGAGAGATTGTTCAGTGTCCCGCTTAAGGGCGGTGCTTATACAGATGTCTATTCCGTGAAAACGGAGAATGAGTTCGGCGAATGTCTTTCAGGATATGGCAGCAATGTGCTTTTCGTAGCTGACAGCAATACAGCGCGCTATCTGCCTGACGGTGTGCCATCACTTGTGCTTCCTCCAGGGGAGAGGGAGAAGAACTGGTCCTCCATAGACAGGATTCTCTCAAAAGCGCTTTCGCTGGGACTTGCCAGGGATTCTGTATTCATCGCAGTCGGCGGAGGTGTTATCCTTGATATGACCGCATTCGCCGCATCTGTTTATATGCGTGGTGCTCGCGTAGTGCTTGTGCCTACTACGCTTTTGTCGATGGTCGATGCCACGCTTGGCGGCAAGACAGGTATTGATTACGGCGGGGGAAAGAATCTTGTCGGGACATTCTATCCTGCGGAGGATGTAATCATTGCGCCACATACGCTCTCAACGCTTTCCGATAAAGAATACAGATGCGGACTTGGAGAGGTTGTGAAGCACGCTTTCCTTTCCCATGACAGCAGGCTTTACGACTTCCTCGAGAAGAACAGGGATGCAGTTCTCAGCCGCTCTGGCAGTGTTATGATGGATATGATTTCCCTCTCTCTTGAAGTGAAGATTGATTACATCACAGCAGATCCCGAGGAGAAGAAGGGAATCCGGTCAGCTCTCAATCTTGGACATACCTTCGGTCATGCGCTTGAAGCTCTTGAAGGTTTCTCGATTTCCCATGGAGAGGGTGTTGCCTGGGGGGTCGTGAAGGCATTTGAGACCGGAAGGAAGCTTGGAATCACTCCACCTTCTTACGCAGAGAAGGCGCTTTCGCTTGTCTCCAGCTATGGTTTTGATACGCATCTGTCCGTTTCGCCTGAATCCTTTTCATCATTCTATAGCGCGATAGGAAAGGACAAGAAGAAGAAAGGCGGCGCGGTACGTTTCATATTGATGAAAGGGCAGGGCGAACCTGTTCTGATGCCTCTCGATGAGAGTATTGTCATAGAAGCTGTAATGGGAGAGTAAAGATGGTTAGAATCACGGCTCTTATTGAGAACACTCCTTCTGGAAACAAATCCCTTCTCCATGAGCATGGACTGAGCCTTCTCATTGATGATGGATATGTGAAAGTGCTCTTCGACTGCGGTGCTGATGGGGCCTTCATTTCGAATGCTCGGCGCATGGGAGTTGCATTGGATGATTTCGATGCTGTTGTCATAAGCCACTCGCATTACGATCATGCGGGCGGATTCAGGGATTTCGCTGAAGCGGGGTTTAGGGTGCCCTCGCTGTATGTCGGTAAAGGTTTTTTCCAGCAGAAATATTCAAGGAGCGGAATCAGATACACATATCTTGGCTCTGGATGGGATGAGGAGTTTGCAATGGCCCATGGATTCTCTGTAAGAGCTGTAGATGGTATTTCTGAGCTTTCTCCTTCTATGACAATCTTCAGTAATTTTCCGAGAATCCACAGCGAGGAGACTATTCCTACCAGGTTCGTGAAAAGCACAGGTGCTGGTTTTGTCCCCGATGATTTTTCCGATGAAATCGCAATTGGTATAAAGACGGACAAAGGCCTTGTTGTAATCGTAGGCTGTTCTCACCCTGGCATCATGAATATGCTCTCTTCGATAAAAGAGCGCACTGGAGAGAGTATCTACGCTGTCTTCGGTGGTACACACCTGAAGGAAGCAGATACGGCCAGAGCTGAAGCGACGGTTGAATATCTTGCGAGAGAAGGTGTTTCCATTGCTGGATTCTGCCATTGCTCCGGCTCCGATGCTATAAAGCTCGCTGCAGAGAGGTTCGGGGATGCTGCGCTCTCTGTCGGCGATAGCGCCTTAATCTGATATCAGTCGTCCATATCGAGGGCTGTTGTTATCTTCTGCTGTAGAAAGAGGATTTTCTTTCTCAGTTTCTCCTGCTTTTTCGGAATCCGGTCTATCATTGTTGAAAGCGCGAACAGCGTCTCCTTTGCCGCCGCTCCGATTCCTGGCATAGGAGCGAGCGCATATTTCCCGCCCCTGTCAACGACTGCCAGGAATACGAATTCCTTCTTTCCGGATGCAAATGGATAGAATGCGGAGTCAAGCAGAGCGTTTATCTCGCCATACTCCCTCTTTCCCGGATCGAACTTTCCTTTCATCTTGTTCTTCAGCGGTGAATAGGCATTCGGGATAAGGCCCAGCTCTTTATCTATCCTGGAAGCTTTCACCTGCGTCTTTGAGATATACTGGCCGCAGCGGATGTAGAACTTTATCGACCCTGACCTTGTCTTGAGGTGGCGGATATCGGTAAGCGGTACTGCAT
>CALXXO010000036.1 GCA_944392705.1 uncultured Spirochaetaceae bacterium | reverse complement strand
GTCTTCATGGGTGTTCCAGTAATGATTATGGAGTTCACAATTGGAAGAGCCGGAAGAATGAATATCGTCGGAGCTCTCCGTAATCTCGAACCGAAAGGATCGAAATGGCATGGAGTCGGCTATGCCGCGATAGCAGGAAACTACCTTCTGCTGATGTACTACTCGGTCATCACAGGCTGGCTGCTGTATTATTTCTACTCATTCCTCTCCGGGCGTCTCAATGCTTCATTTACAACAGATGATGTAGGAACGTATTTCTCAGCTCTGACAGCAAATCCAGGACTTCAGATCATCCTGACAGCACTTGCCCTTCTCCTTACTGCGGGAATTGTCATTATAGGGCTTAAAAACGGTGTAGAGAAAATCACGAAGGTAATGATGGTGATTCTATTCCTGCTGATGCTGGTGCTTGCGATTCACTCCTGTCTGCTTCCTGGTGCTGGGGACGGTATAAGGTTCTACATGAAGCCAGACTTCGGCAACCTGATTCACGAATATGGATTCGGTGAGTCAGTCTTTGCAGCAATGGGACAGGCATTCTTCACCCTGTCGCTTGGAATCGGGGCAATGGCCATCTTCGGATCCTATTTCGATAACAAGAGAACGCTGGGAGGTGAATCAATAAGAATCATCTGCCTTGATACGACAGTTGCGCTTCTTTCAGGATTCATCATCTTCCCCGCCTGTTCTTCCTTCGGAGTTGAAGCCGGATCTGGACCTTCCCTTCTATTCATATCGCTCCCGAATGTCTTCACACAGATGACAATGGGCGGTATATGGGGAGCTGTATTCTTCCTCGCGATGATATTCGCAGCCCTCTCGACGCTCATTGCAGTGTTTGAGAATATTTCCGCCTACTGGATGGATATGCATGGATGGTCAAGAAAGAAGGCTGCAATAATCAACTTCATGCTGCTTTTCGTCCTCTCGCTTCCAGCTGTGCTTGGATACAATGTTCTCTCCGACATACAGCCAATCGGCGCGGGCTCTACAATTCTAGACGGAGAAGATTTCCTTGTTTCGAACATAATCCTTCCGCTTGGCAGCCTTGCGTATGTCATATTCTGCACACATCGCTATGGTTGGGGCTGGGATAAGTTCACAGCTGAAGCTAATCAGGGAAAGGGCCTGAGGGTTCCTAACGCACTAAGATTCTACTGTGCATGGATACTTCCCCTCCTGATAGCAATCATATCGGTAAACGGAATAGTAACCGCATTGTTCTGAACAATCCACAGGGTTCCATCTGGAGCCCTGTTTTCTTTTGGTATAATACTTGCGACTATACATCTACAGATGTATACTTGTTTCATGAATCACAAATGCACTCTTTTTCATGGGTCTGACCATGTGATTCCAGCTCCGGAGTACGGAAAAGGAAAACTACATAATGATTATGGAAGAGGTTTCTATTGCACAGAGGATATAGAATTGGCCAAGGAATGGTCAGTCACCAATCCTTCTCTGAACGGCTTTGTGAATGTATATGAATTCGATTATACAAACCTGAAAATACTCAATCTCGACAATGAGAACATCTTAACATGGATTACGATCTTGATTCATAACCGGACATTCGATGTAAAAGGAGCATTGGCCTCTGCTGCCATTTCTTATTTGTCGGAAAATTTTCTTATTGATTACAACAATTTTGATGCAATCATAGGCTGGAGAGCCGATGACAGCTACTTTGCTTATGCCAATGACTTCATCAATGGAACAATATCGGTACAAAAACTCCGGAAGGCTATGAAGCTGGGGAATCTGGGGACTCAATATGTATTAAAAAGCAAGAAGGCATTCAGCAGAATCAAATTCAAAGAATCTATAGAAATACCAGCAAACAGATATTACGAAAAAAGAATCCTTAGAGACCAGGAAGCAAGAGATAGCTATTTATATGGTGACAGGAACTTATTCGATGCCAATGAATTGTATATCACAGATATTCTAAGACAGGAGATGAAGAAAGATGATCCGCGCATATAGCAAAGTCTATGTCAATCTCGCACAGCAGAACCTTGCATCCATGATAGATTGTGCTGTAACGAACCTTCACTATGATATCGACAAATTCTTCTCTCTATTTGTTACGAGCGGAATAGCAAAGGCCTTTGGCAACGGCGATTACCGTTACATTTCCGGTATGTCAGGACCTGAATTGATGAATGCGGTTCTAGAGAAGATTGGACTCGAAGGACTTACAGAACCTCCCCGTTTCTCACTTGAAAGGACACCTGAATTCTGGACTGGCTGGGTCCTGGCATACTACCAGTGGTGGAGTGCTCTCACTTTCGAAGAGATTGATAGGGTGATCAAGCCAAGTGAAATACGTATTCTCTATAATCCTTTTCATGAAATGAGCCTGGATCATATTGTAGAAGAACTGGACAGAAGGTGCAGAAAAGAAACAAGGCTGAAAAACCTTCGCTTGTTCATAGGTCTTTCTCAGTCACAGCTTGCAGAAATCTCAGGAGTACCTGTAAGGACAATACAGCAATATGAACAGCGTACGAGGGATATAAACAAAGCCCAGGCAACAACCGTCGCTGCCCTTGCTTCTGCACTCTGTACGGAAAGCAGGAATCTGCTGGAAAACACTTAACGAAGGATTTTCTCTTTTCTCCCCGTGTTTTTCATTGACTGTCTTACCATCCTTTGCGATATTCCCAGTATGAGCATCAAAAGCTTAGCCGAGAAAATCGGCATGGATTATGAAACTGTACTGGAAGATTTCTGCGGAGATGTTTCCGCTCTGAAAGACGCTCTGAGAAAATTCCCTTCATCATGCGATGCAGAGCTTCTGAAAAAGAGTGTCGATACTCTCGACACTGAGAATGTGAAGAAAGAAGCTCACAAAATCAGGAAGATTGCAGAGAAACTAGGCCTGGAAAATCTCAGGATTGCTGCAGCAAGGCTCGAGGAAGTGAATCCAGAGAAGATTCCGGCTGATTATAATCACCTTGCATCAATTTACCAGAAGACCCTTGAAGCCATAGAGGAAGAGAAACTCTGATTATTCTGTTTTTTCAGCAGCCACACACTCATTCATCTTTCTGATTACGCTCATTGTCATAGGTACGGACATAATGAAGGTAATGAGGTCAGCAAGTGGCTGAGCAATCTGGATTCCCCATATTCCAATGAAAGGAGGAAGAATAAGGACAATGGGGATAAGGATTATACCCTGGCGCGCAAAACCTAGAATGGATGCGCGCCACATCTTTCCGGTAGTCTGCAGGAGCATATTGCTGATGGTTATCCAGGATGAGAAAACCAATGTGAAACACCTGAGCCGTAGCGCTATATCCCCTATGATGATTACCTCCGGGTCCCCTTTCCTGAAGAAACCTACAATAGGAGATGCCCAGATATATTCAACGACGGCAAGGACAAGGAGCACTACCGACATAGATTCCACGCAGAACCAGAATCCATCCTTAACTCTCTTCATCCGTCCGGCACCATAGTTGTAACCGCAAACCGGCTGGAATCCCTGCCCCACTCCGATAAGCACGGAGTTTGTGAAATTTCCGATTTTGTTGACAATCGACATAGCGGCAATAGCAGCATCTCCAAAAGGAAGTGCCGCATTGTTAAGACAGATCATCGCAACACTTGTCACGCTCTGCCTGCAAAGCGATGGCAGTCCTCCGTTCGTTATCATTCCGAGCATCTTCAGAGATGGATGGAAAGCACTGAGCTTTATCTTCACCGTTCCTATCTTCTGCGAAAGAACGAGAAGGATCATGAAGCTGACGAACTGGCTTATCGCAGTGGCTATCGCCGCACCTGCAATTCCCATATCAAAGACAAAGATAAGAAGAGGATCAAGGAACAGGTTGAGAACGCCCCCGACAGTTAGGCCTATCATTGAGAAAAATGAATTGCCTTCGAATCTCAGCTGATTATTAAGCACAAGCGATGATGCCATGAATGGAGCTGCAAGCAGAATCCAGAACATATAATCCATCGCATATGGAAGAATAGTCTCTGAAGACCCAAGGAAAACAGACAAAGGCTCAAGAAAGATAAGGCATGGAACAGCTATAGCAGCGGATAGAATGAAAGCAGAGAAGAATCCAGTGGAAGCCAAGGTTTCCGCGGTATCTTCATGATGAGATCCCAGCTGACGCGACATATTATTTCCGCTTCCCTGCCCGAAGAAGAATCCTATTGCCTGAATCACAGCCTGCAGCGACAGTGCTACGCCGACTGCAGCAGAAGCTGATGTGGATATCTGCCCGACAAAGAATGTATCTGCAGCATTGTAAAGTGTCGAGATAAGGTTGCTGATTACAGTAGGAATAGCAAGTGAAACGATTAGTCTTCTTACAGGCGTCTCTGTCATCTGCCTGTATTTTTCTTCAGCTGAGAGTTTTTTCATATTAATCATATTATTACTCAAAACTGAAGATGGAAAGCTTTAAAAACAGCCACCTGGGTGGGCCCAAGTGGCTATGAATCAGAGAACTTTCTCTATTTCCGAGAACACTGAATCAGCAAATGGAGCTGCAAGAAGCTTCTCCCCATTCCTGAATACCATCACAGATGGTACATCTGGAGCTCCGAGCATTTTCTGTAGCTTGTCGCTCTTGTATACATCTACAACTTCCAGAGAGCACTTATCTGCATTACGCTTTGCGAATTCCTCCATAAGCGTAAGAACACTTCTGTCATTAGCTTCGGAAGCATTGTAGAAATAGCAGAGAACAGTACCTTCGCGGAGGATTCCGTTCTTGAGAGTATTGATCTCATCCACATAGCGCTCTGCCATATAGCCAGCAACAGCACCGTCGCCAACGCTTGTAGAAACCTGACGGAGAGTCTTATGCCTTACATCCCCAGCTGCGAAGATTCCAGGAACATTGGTCTCCATATCCTCATTGGTGATTATATAACCACGGTTATCGAGGGCAATGAGATCCTTGAAGATTCCAGTATTCGGGAGGTATCCGATGAAGAGGAAACATCCATCTACATCCACCGGCATGAGTTCACCAGTCTTGAGATTCTTGAGGACAACCTGCTTCAGAACCTCATCTCCTTCGAACGAATCGACAGCAGTATTCCAGAGGAACTTCATCTTCTCGTTCTTGAGAGCTTTTTCCTGTGCAACCTCATTCGCATCCATCACACCTTCATCGTGGATTACAGATACAAGCACTTCGGATGCGAACTTAGTGAGGAACATTCCCTCTTCGATTGCAGCATCTCCGGAGCCGATGACCATGACTTTCTTACCTGTATAGCGTGCCGCATCGCAGGTTGCACAGAATGAGATTCCCTTATCACAGTACTGGTCCTCATTCTTTGCCCCTGTAAGACGAGGTCTGCCACCTGTTGCGATGACAACAGCTTTCACATGGTAGTCGGTACGGAAGGTAGAGACGACCTTATAGCTCTGTCTGTCCTCGATGCCTTTAACATCTGTAAGCTTGACTTTGACTCCGAACTTCCTGAACTGCTTATCCATAAGCTTCATCAGCTCAGTTCCATCGATACCTTCTGGGAATCCTGGATAGTTCTCAATCTCGCTTGTGTATGTTGCAAGTCCTCCGATGAGAGACTTTTCAATAAGGATTGTCTTAAGCCGCGCGCGACCGGCATAGAGGGCTGCGGTCATGCCTGCAGCACCTCCTCCGATAACAGCAACATCAAATTCTTCGATTCTTTTTTCCAT
Organism: uncultured Spirochaetaceae bacterium; assembly: GCA_944392705.1. Lineage (GTDB taxonomy): Bacteria > Spirochaetota > Spirochaetia > Sphaerochaetales > Sphaerochaetaceae > Ornithospirochaeta. Next base: position 10,752 of record CALXXO010000036.1, on the reverse strand, counting down.
ATTCTCAACCGTTCTGTGCGTTTCTCTGAGCAATCTTCCTCTGCTCCCACCAGTATGCGAGAACCCAGAGAGCAAGAAGCACCAGAAGCTGCACAAGGAGTGCTGGCATCAGGCCGCCAAATGCCTGTGGAAGATATACAGGAGCTCCTGCCTTGAAGAATGTTCCAGCTGTTGCGAGGTTGAAGACCTCTCCAAGAGCCGCACCGCAAGCGAAGAATACGAATGCAATGTAGTTCTGGATATAACCTTCACCCATTCTCACGAATGTACCGGAAGCACATCCGCCAGCGAGAACAGCTCCAATTCCGAATACAAATGATCCAAGAACAAGAGAAAGGTTAACAGCACTGCCCGGAGTTGACTCAAGGGATGCAAGATCAAGGCCGTACTTTGAAGCGTGGATACCGAAGTAAAGGATTGTGGAAAGCCCGAGAGCCACGATTACAGCGCGAGTAAGCTTTGTCTCACCTGTAAGGCCCGGATCACGATAAGCTGCTGTGAAGCAGAAGCGTGAGCGCTGCATTACATAGCCAAGTCCGATACCTACGAAAATGATTCCAGGTGCCTTCGGATAGGAAGGAGCAACTGCGAAGCTTACGATGAGAACAACAACTGTGAGCACCACACCGAGTGCAATCTGAATCATTCTTCTCTGCTTTCTCTGCTCTGCTGTAAGACGCTTCCTGTTCGGGCGCTTATTGCTTACAGGTGGCTCGAAGCAGGTTCTGAGAAGTCTTCCTCCTACGGTAGCTCCTACAAATACAAAGAGAAGGAATACCCATCCCGAAAGATTGAACTGAGGAAGGGATGAGAAAAGTCCTCCAATGTTACATCCACCTGCAATCTTTGCACCAAATCCCATGCAGAGACCGCCGATTACAGCTGCAGCGACCTGTTTCCAGTGCTTGATTTTCCTTATCTTCCACTGTGCAGCGAGGAGACAGGAAATAAGAGCACCGACTAAAAGCCCGATATCAGTCATAGAGGCCTGGTTGCCGAAAAACTTGTATCCTCCAAGGCTTCCATTGTAGATAGCCCAGCTATCTGTATCGATGCCGAAAAGACCTACGAATTTACCAAACCATGTGAAGAATGGACCGGATGCCCCCCAAGTTCCGCTAAAAAGAGCAAGGCAGAGCGCAAGAATCGTAATCATTACAGCTCCTGTGTAATAGGACCATTCTGTCTTCAGGAGTCTGTCGTAAAGTGTTGGGTTCTTCTGTTCTTCCATTGTCTCTCTACCTTATTTCTCGATAATGACTTCCCATTCGCCTTCGCCGACTTCATCAATATCGACGTTGTAACCCTGGCTACGTGCCCAATCCGGGACGTTCTTCATTGCACAGGTGTGGTCAATGCCAACAACAAGGACATCGCCCTTCTGCATACTCTCAAGCTCTTTCTGTGTCTTCATAAGTGGTACTGGGCAAGCTTCTCCCAGACAGTCAAGATAACGTTCAGCCATATTTTCCCTCCTAACAGCTGATATAAGTTTCTAGAGTGTAACAAGCAACCTGTATAATTGTCCATCGCAATATGTTCTGAATTGTGAGCAATGAGGACTCAATAATCCAAAATCATCACTTGGAGGGAATAACAAAGAAAAATACTGACAAAGCGAAAGGAAAGAAATAATCTTCTACCATGAAAACCTACGAAAGATTTCTGAATTACATAACATTTGACACGCAGTCGGATTCCCATAGCAGTACATTTCCTTCAACGATGAAGCAGCTGAAGCTTGCTGACAAGCTTGTTGAAGAAATGCAGGGACTTGGAATAAGCGATGCAAGCCGCGATGCAAACGGCTATGTCTATGGAACAATCCCTCCATCGAAAGGATCTGAGGGAAAGCCGGGCTTTGCACTCATTGCCCATATGGATACGGCACTGGAAGTATCTGGGAACAATGTAAAAGCAAGGATTGTCGAATACAATGGTGGCGATATTGTCCTCAACGAGGAGAAAGGCATTGTCACCAAGGTCTCAGAATTCCCGGAGATTGAGGGAAGCAAAGGAGAACACCTCATCGTCACGGATGGAACTACCCTGCTCGGTGCAGATGATAAGGCCGGAATCGCAGAGATCATGACAATGGCAGAACGTCTCCTTTCTGATACAAGTCTTCGCCACCCGAAGATTATCATAGTTTTCACTCCAGATGAGGAAATCGGAAGAGGTGTCGACAAGATTGATATGTCCAAAATAACAGTACCATTCGGATACACCGTCGACGGAGGTGATGTTGGATCTCTGGAATATGAGACATTCAACGCATCTGAAGCTGTAGTGAAGGTTCATGGAGTATCTGTCCATCCAGGTTCTGCAAAGGGCAAGATGAAGAATGCCTCGCTCATTGCAATGGAATACAATGCGCTGCTACCTGAACATGAAGTTCCGTCATGTACCGAAAAGCGCGAGGGATTCCACCATCTTTCCAGCATCACGGGCACTGTCGAGGAAGCTGAACTTGTATACATTCTCAGGGACCATGATTCAGAGAAGCTGAAGAAAAGAGAAGAGATGATGCAGGACGCAGCCGAATTCATAAAGAAGAAATACGGTAATTCCACCATTGAAGTGACAATCAATCAGATGTACAGGAATATGGGAGAAGAAGTCATGAAGCATCCCGAACTGATTGATTCAGCGTCAAAGGCGATGGAAAAGCTTGGTATCAAGCCAAGGATTGAACCAGTCAGAGGTGGTACCGATGGCAGCAGGCTGTCATTCATGGGTCTGCCATGCCCAAATCTCTGTACAGGTGGTCATTTCGGGCACAGCAGACATGAATATGTCACAGTCGAAGCTCTGGATAAGTGCACAGAGATACTGATTAATCTGGCTGCAGAGCTTGCATAATAAACTTAGATAATCACTAATCTGGCAAAGAATCTTTCGATTCCTTGCCAGAGCGTGTTCACCAGACAAAAACACTACAACTATCGGGGGGAAGAATAGCCCTGAAAATGCTGTCCTGATAAGAATATTTTTTACCGCTTATGATCTCTGTAACATCTGACGCTGGGAAGTTTCTGATTACCACAGAATCTGGTTCAGAAGCAAAATTTATTGCAAGCATCGCAGTTTTTGTCTCAGAAACAATATATGCAATATGCGTACAAGCTCCTTTTTCAGCAATGAATTCCCCTTTTCCGGCCAGTTCATCGCGGAAATAATCCTCTACGGACAACGGCATCTTTTCTTTGAATACAGTTCCTGCAAAAGAATTAAAATAAATTGCAGCACCTTTTCCATAATTATGTCTTATGACGGCCGGTGTGCCCTCAGATGTGTATGCAAGAACTTCGGTATTTGCCGGATCAGTTACTTTTATCTTCTGATGCATTCTTGAAAGAGAAATCACTTCGCCACGGAATGTATATGTCCCACTTGCACCAACATCTTCTTCTATGAAACCGAAAAGCGAAGATAGAGACCGACCTGGAATACCTTCCTTGGGAGCTTCAAGATATTCATTCGATGTTCCTAGTCTGGAATCCGCAACAAGAATACCACCCTGCTCTACATACTCTTTGAGCTTCTGTGTTTCAACTTCATTTATCGACATTGTTGCAGGTATAACAATGATATCTGCATCAAAATCGTCATCATCAAGCTTTTCAATATCGGTAAATTCTGGATTTACACCGATATTCCAGAAGAGCTTATACCATCCTTCAACATCATCCGGCCAGAAGCTATCAACCCATTTAAGCATACAATCAAAAGCAAGACGCTTACCATAGCTTGTGGCAATCCTTACAGAAGGCTTTCTTATCTTGAATGACGAGAAAACATTATCATTCGAATAAACAACAGAAAGAAGATTCTTTACAGCAACACTTCTTTCATTTGGAGTTCCATCAAACTGCGTAAGACCACGACCCGTAATTTGATAACCATGCAAGAAGGGTCGCCACCTCCAAAGCTGCATCATGCAAGGAGCATTGAAGATATTCATCCAAATCCAGTTTCTGATTTCCGAAGGGGATACCTCAGAACCTGGTGTCATTGCAGCTTGTGTATGCGTCTGAAGCTCATTGACTGCATAAGGCTTATGCGCCTTGCGGGCAGCACCCGCAGGAATTGCAAAATACTCAGAAAGGACCCATGGAGTATTTCTATAATCTCTTCCCCAACTCTTCGGGTAGAAAGTGGATCCATAGATATCAGGGATATAGGCTGTATCGAACTCATCGTTGTTACGTTGAGTGATACTTACATCATATGGATTATAATAAACCATATATTTCTGGATTATCTGGCTGCTTGTACCATCGATAATAATCGGGTGCACATTGTCATACTTTTTTGCTGTATCGTAAAGGAACTGGCATATATCTGTAAGATTCTCGCTCCTGAATTTTTCAAAATCATATGAAGGAAGTAGACTACTCCAGATGCTATATCCAGCATTCCTATTTTCAGCGCATATTTCATCAAATGATGAATATCGCCTATACCAAGCATAATTCAAAGCTTCGATTGTCCCGTATTTTTTCCGTAACCATTCCCTATAACATTTTACAGTCCATTCATCATCGCTCTTAAAATGAGCTTCATTGAAGACATCCCAGCCAAATACAGCAGGATGGTCTTTCAACGCTGTTATAGCGCTTTTGAAATAATCGTCAAAAAGCTTTCTAATATGAGGATGATTCATATTTGACCAATAGACATTTGGAGAAAGGCCATTACCTTCGCTTGATATAGTTTCAGCATCAAATGGCAACAGACAATCTGGGACTCCCTCCTGTGACTGATTCTGTCCGAAGAGCTGCATTATTGCTTTCATATCAAGCTCATTGCAGGCATCAAGAACAAAACGAGTGCGATCATATACGAATTCATCAGGTTTCTCCGTCAACCAAGGATTTGCAATCGGCCATAAAGTTACAAGGTTATAGCCATCATTCTTCATATTACGAAGATCCCGTCTGATTTCATCATCGGAATAATCCCGTTCGATGACATAAACTGCCCCAAAATCTAATCGCTTCATCTCTGTTCTCCTTTTTCAGCGGAAAGATTGGAATTGAAATATTCTTTTCTGTAATTCTCCGGAGTCATTCCGGTATACTTTTTGAAGATATAAATGAAATATTTGTAATCGCTGTATCCTAGCATATCGGCAACTTCATAAATTTTTGTCTCTACATTCTCCAGAAGCAGCGATTTTGCCGCAGATACTTTATATCGAGTAATCCACTTTATAAGATTATCTCCAGTTTCATCCCGAAATATCCTCGATAGATAATTAGGAGTGATTCGAAGAGCATTGGCGATATCCTGGACCTGAAGACTTTCATGAATATGACTTGAAACATATTCGATAGCACGCTGGACAATAACATTCGAAACAGCTGACTCATCATCTAATGATTTCTTAAAAGATGGAGGAGGAACTGTTTTACCAGATTGCAGCTTATTGGCTAGTTTTTTCATAACATTGCTGAGTTCATCGATATCCACAGGCTTCAATATGTAATCCACAGCATCGAGGTGTATTGCTGAAATGGCATAGGAGAAATCACTATAGCCAGAAATAAATACAAACATAACAAAAGGCATGGAAGCCCTGATTCTCTCTGCCATTTCTATTCCAGACATTTTTGGCATACGGATATCGGTGATGACAACTTGCGCTCCTGTTCTGAGAGCCAAATCAAGCCCTTCTGCACCGTTTGAAGCTGTTCCAATAAGGTCATATCCTAACCCATTCCAGTCAACATTCTTTTCCAGGCCATTTCGGATGAAGCTTTCATCTTCGACAAGAATCAGGGATATCATAAAACGCCGTCCTTCTCATTCTTATATGGCTGAACGATGCGGGCCTCGAGCCCGGTATTATTGTAATGTCTGAAAAAGAGACCATATTCAGGTCCCCAATGAAGCTTTATCCGGCTATCTATACCGTAAACAGCCATACCTTTCTGACCGTCGGTATATCCAGAAACGAGAGTTTTCATCATTTCGAGATCCGCAGGAACACCATCATTGCGAACAGAGATTATGAGATTGTCTTTATCAATCGCTGCAGTTATGGAAACAATCGTAGGATGATCACACGGCTCGCCACCATGATATATTGCATTTTCCACAAGAGGTTGTATGACAGAAGACACTGTAAGAGCATCCATTGTCTCCTCTGGAATATTCATCTCAAAATCAATCCGTCCCGCGTACCGGCAATCCTGTATTTTTATATATTCTTTCACATATTCAATTTCTTCTCGTACTGTTGTTACGGGTTTATTTGTCTTTATTTTCTGTCTGAATAGTTTTGATAAAGCTTCAATGAGCTCACAAGTCTCAAATGCATTTTCTTCCCTTGCCATCCAGCAGATTGTATCCATTGTATTAAAGAAGAAGTGAGGGTCGATATATGCCTGCAACGTCTTTATTGTTGAGTCTTTCTCTCTGAGCTCCGAGACATACACAGCATTCACAAGCTCTTTCAGGCGAAGATTCATTTTATTGAAGCTTTTCGTTAGGGAGGTAATTTCATCGTCAAAATCATCCGTAAGCTTTGTTTCGAAATTATTGTTTTCAAGGTTATCCATAGCAACGGAGATTGAAGAAAGACGTCGGAATATATTACGGGAATACCAGGAGAAAGATACAAAGCACAGGATGATTCCACAGCACAGAAGAGATGAAAGCATCAGAATCAGCATGAAATAATCATTCCCCGCAGGGATTTCATGAAGAAGGATAAGCCCATCTACTGTTTCAAATCTGTAATAGGAATAGGTTTTATCATCTTTCTCATCATATACCCATCCGATATTGTCATTACCAAGTCTTGGCATCACATTTATCTCAGAAGCTGTTAAATCACTGAAATCAACGGCAAGCCCTGCGCCAAGAAGATAATACCTACTATCGTTTTCTTCACTCGCATGGAACAACCGCTCTATTACAGGTACTTTTATGAATATCTCAACAATCCCGATAGGTGTCTGAATATTGTATATATCATTTATCTTTCTTGAAAAAACAAGACACGGCTTACCATCAAGGGATGAAGCTGTACGCAAAAACTGCAACCTTCCAGTCTGCTGTAAAACCGTATTGATTTCATTTTCTGTGACTGTAGAAGATATCATATCGGTTCCCACACTGATACAATCCAGTCGGGAAACAGTTATACCTGCAATGTTTCTGTCATATGCGATGATATTTGAGAGATACTGCTCGACATAATATGATTGGAAGTCAATGACTGAAGGTGATTCTGTTGTAAGAAAAGATGATACAGAATAATTGCTATACAACTGTAGTGACTTCTGCTGAATGTTATATAGCATATTATCAATGTTCATACCTATTTTTGAAATATCATTGAATTCAGCAGATTCTCTTTGCTTTATCTGCTTATCATTTTCCAAAAAGAAAATAAGGGTACTCAGAATTGCAAAAGGAATGAAGAATATCATGATGATAATAAGCAATGATCTTGCATATAACCCATGCATAAATTTCTCACCATGATATCCTCTCATTTCTTCACCCCTTAACCGCACCGCTTACCATTCCATTCATAACCTTGCTGTAAAACAGAAGATAAACAATGATTACAGGAAGAGCGGAAATTGAAAGAGCCGCAAACATAAGCGGATAGTTTACCGTATATGTACCAACGAAATTCGTAACTCCGAGCGGCATTGTTTTAAGACGATTGCTTCGAATAAGAACCAAAGCCAAAGGAAACTCATTCCATGTATTAAGAAAACTTAAGATTGCCGTTGTTGAAAGCACAGGCTGACACATTGGAAGAATTATTCTAGACATTGTCTGTCCAAATTTGCATCCATCCATACACGCAGCTTCTTCCATTTCCCAGGGTATTGCCTTAACATAACTCTCGACAAGGAACACCCCAACAGGAAGTGCAAAAGCAATATAAGGCAAAATTAGTGTAATCCTTTTATTCAGCAATCCAAATGCTTTAAACTCAAGGAAGATTGGAATAAGAAGCGCATAAATTGGAATTAGCATTCCTGCTAAGAAGAAATAATAAACAAATGTTCTCCCACGGAATTTGAAACGGGAAAGAATATACCCAATTACAAATGAAAGAAGAACAGCAATTAACACGGAGATGACAGTGTAGTACACACTATTCATAAAATACGTACCGAGATTTCCTTCCGTTATTGCTTGAACATAATTGCTAAATGCAGGCTTCTGAGGAAGACTAATTATATCGACAGCAAATTCACGCTGGGTTTTCAGCGAAGAATAAATCATCCAGACAATTGGGAAAATACAAGTTATCGAAAGCAACCACAAAGCTACATTTATTATAATTCGGCCAAATATACGCAGTGCATTGCCTATTTTTTCGTTAATCATCAGATTTCCTCCCTTTTCCTGCCACTCTACTCAGGAGAATGAGAAGAAGGCTCAATACAAGTATTCCAATAGCAACACAACTGCCATACCCATAGTCCATTCTTTCCATTGAAACCTGATAAGCATATATAGCTACAACCATTGAACTGGTACCGGGGCCTCCGCCAGTCATGACATATATCTGATCGAATGTTTTCATATTTCCGGAAATGCAAAGCATAACAGTAACTATGAGAGTATTCCTAATCAAAGGCATAACTATATAAACTGTCTTCTTCCAACCGACAGCCCCATCAATCTCGGCGCTATCAAGAATACTCATATCGATACTATTTATGGCCGCAAGAAGAATAACAAGATAATAACCGATATACTGCCATATCTTTGGAATAGCGAGCGATGTAATTACGATGTTAGGATCATCAAGCCATGGTTTTATCCACTCTTCTTTTCCAATGAAAGTCAGAAAGAGATTTAGGAAACCATAATCCTTGTTATAAATGATACGCCAAAGAAAACCCACGACAACTGCAGATAGGACAACAGGGAAAAAGAGCACAGTCCTATGAAAGGTCTTGCACTTGACGTATTTCGATAAAAGAAGCATAGCGATAATCAAGGCGATTCCAATTTGTCCTATGACTGTCCATATTATGAATACAATATTATTTACAAAAGCATCCCAGAACATCCTGTCCGTTAGGAGCTGAGCATAGTTTCCTAATCCAATGAACTCCTTCTCCCCTCCACCGTTCCAATTGAAAAAACTGTAGAAGAATGCAAAAAGCAGGGGAACAAAACAACAAAGCAGATAAACAAGTATTCCAGGAAGAAGGATGGCAAAAATCTTCGATGTCCTAGGTTGTAGATATGATGATGCCATTAAGGTATCTCCTATAAGCAATGACTGCTGCAGGAACCAAAATGAATTACTGCAGCAGTATTTTAAACGCAAGTCTTACAGAGCTTCTTTTTCGTACTGGCTCTGGATATCAGCAGCAAGCTGTTCAGGAGTGATTGTTCCAATCAAAAGTTCCTGCAAACCAGACTGCATAACCTGCATAAGACCAGATGAAAGCTGATGATCATATACAGGAACATAAGGTCTTCCGCTCTGAAAATCATCGAACGAACGAGCTAACATCTGCGATTCATCAAGAGTAAATTCATCTGTTACCATCGCTGTAGGATTACCATATGAAGCCATAACTGTAGCGAATCCTCTGTCAAATACTTCATGCAGGAATTCACCTACAATAGCTTTCTTTTCCTCTGGAAGATCGGCATTAACAGCCATACCCCATCCAGAACCGCCAGAAATGGCATTAGGATCACCTTTTCCACCTTCAACAGCAGGGAGAGCAGCAAGGCGTACATTCTTAAGAACGTCTTCTGGGCAACTTGCATCAATTGTGGTAATAGCCCATGTACCATCTATTGTCATGGCAGCCTGTCCATTCATGAAAACCTGGAGCTGCTGTGCATCATCGATACTGTTCACATCGCTATTGAAAGCACCAACTTCTACGAGCTGGGCAAGAGCTTCAAGCGCCCCAACAAATTCTGGATCTGTAAACTTTGCACCTGTACGGTTTCTTATACTTTCATACCATTCATTACCACTGACTCTGTTTCCAAGAGTACTCATGATAACGGACTCTGCATTCCACTTATCCTTATTTCCCAATACAATTGGTGTATATCCCTTTTCTTTTAGGGTTTTGCAGACTTCTACAAACTCTGACCACGTAGTTGGGAATGATTCAATTCCTGCTTCATCGAATATAGCCTGATTATAGAAAACACAAGTATTTGTTACCTGATAAGGAATTGCATAAATTTTCCCATCAAATGTGAAGTTTGAGAATACACCATCTTTGAAATCCGCCGCCCATTCAGGATACTGCTCAAGATATTCATTAAGAGGAAGCAACTTACCATTCTTTGCAAAATTCTCTGCCATCTGCCCTTTGAGAGCAAAAAGATCTGGTAATTCATCAGCTGCGCCAAGAGTCTGAACCTTTATTGTAAGATCTGCATTGCTAATAGTTTCTTCATCAATAATAACATCTGGATGAGCTTCTTCGAATTTTCCTAGAGAATCACGCCACGCGTAAGTAACACCCTCGCCAGGAACAAAAGCATCAAGTACTGTCAATGTGGTCTGCCCAGATGATTCTCCTGTACCACCTGCAAATGCCATCATGGTTATAGAAATCATACATATCAGGACAAGAAAAAACCTTCTCATACAACCTCCTTTGCAGCTGCACCTCCAGCGCTGCATCCTAAAGAAAATGATATGGAGATGCCACGAAATCTAAAGACCAAAATATCTATGAAATCGTCAGAAAAACTACACTGGAAAATGTGAAGGAATCTCAACTAGAC
>CALXXO010000035.1 GCA_944392705.1 uncultured Spirochaetaceae bacterium | reverse complement strand
AAAGGTATGCTTATATATTCAGGCGGTGGAGCTTTCGGTCTTCCTATCATTCATCATGGGCCTGTTGCTCTGGATAAAGTCGGTAACAACTATGAGGAAAGTCGGGAAATGTTCCGCATATATGGTAAGCGCTTTGCTTCAAAGGTTAAGGAACTCTGGGGCTGATTAAAGCAAAAGCGGCCCATTCCTGAGCCGCTGCTGATCCTGAGCAGATTCGAACTGCTGACCTTCCGCTTAGGAGGCGGACGCTCTATCCAGCTGAGCTACAGGATCATCAAGTTTATAAACTGTGTGGCAGGATACCTTTTTTCAAGGATTTAGGCAAGATACTGTTAATGTCATAAGCTTTGTCGCACGAATATCAGAACTCCGAAAAAGAACAGTCCGGACATAATTTTCAACTTACTTTCCATTTTTGCTTGACAAAAGTGAACCGGGGGTGGGTAGTCTACTCTCAGATAAAACTTTGGAGGAGAGAATACGATGAAGAAATCGATTCTTATTGGAGTGCTCGCTGCACTTATGCTTTTTGCATTTGTTGCTTGTGAACAGCAGATGCCGGTGTATAAGAGTGCTGACTACATCGAAATCAATCAGGTTTCTGATTTCATAAAGGGTCAGGATTTTGATGCAAATTGGTTCTCTGTAACTATCAATTTCACTGATGGAAGCACAAAGACTGTAGCTGGCTCTGGTGTTGTTACTGAGAAGGATTGGTCAAAATATTCTGTTACAGCAACAGTGAAGACTGTTAATGGTGACATGACTCAGGAATTTACTGCAACTGCTCTTGATCCAGAGAGCATTGTCATTGATGCTACGACTAAGCCTGTTACACAGGTGTACGTAGAAGCTACTCAGAATGCACCTGTAAAGGTTGATGTTAAGGGTGCAACACTTGTTGCAGGCAATGCTGAGTGGGTTCTTGGAGCTGATGAACTTGCAAAGGTATCAGTTGACGATGTTGTTCTTATACCAGCTGAAAGAATGGCAGCAGGTGCATATACAAAGAATCTCGTTGCAGAGTATGACGGAAAGGCAATTGATACTGCTTCAACAGTAGTTGTCAATGTTGTTGCTGATCCTAAGAATCCTGCTGATCCTAGCTATGAGGAGCCAGCAAAGCCGCTCACAAAGGATGATGTGCAGTCTCTTGGTGTCGAGTGGGCAATTACAGGCGACGATGAATCAAAGAGCACAAGTAAGTCATTCACAGCGACTGTTGGTGATACGGTAACATATACAATTTATGGTCTTTCCGCTTCAGGTGAGAAGATTGAGCTTGAGGATGGAGATTATGAGGTTGTTTCCGGAAGCATCCCATCAGAAACTCTTGATACAAATGATATCACTGGATATGTTGATCCTGATGATGAGGAAGCTGTTGCAGTTAAACCATTTGAGGCAACAATCAAGTTCGTACCAGATACAGATAAGACAACACCGAACTATGGCCTTGATGCAACGATTGATCTTACTCTCACAGTAAATGATGCTCTTACCGAGGATACAATTGAAGCTGTTGCAGCTTCCGATTTCATGTATAAACCGACAGAAAAGGATGGCGTATGGACAGCTACAGAGGTTCCTGCGGATAAGGCACTTACAGTAAAGGCTTCTGATTTCATCGCTATTGTTGAGACTGAGGGTGGAAAGGAAGTCAAGCTTCAGGGAACAGAGCTTTACAGAGGTGAAGGTTCTTTCGATAAGGAAGAGGTTACTGCTGGAAGCACACTCACTGTTTCTTTCAAGTGGGCAACAGCTGACGACACATATGGTGCATACACAGGTGTTGCAGAAGATGCTTCGATTACAGTCGTAAAGGGTGAGTAACTCTTAATGGATGATCTGCCTGCTTCGATAAGGGGCAGGCATTTGGAGGACGAAATGGAAACAGACAAAACGTCCCTCCGACAGAGAATTCCGAACGAGAAGCGTCAGGAATGCTTTAAGCTCTTTGAGCAGGGATACGGATATAAGAAGACCGCTCAGCTTGCAGGCTTAAACACTTATACAGTCCGTGAGTATAAGAGACGGTATGCCATAGGTGATAACACCTGGGCAGAAAGGGGAAGATGATTCCTCTGATTGAATAGGTTGAAGAGAGATTAACATCTCCTTCCTCAAAGATTTTCTAACTGGGTCAGCTCTCCGCTGGCCCTTTTGTCGGTATTCAGGTACCGATTTGACACCTTTTTGTGATTCTGATGGATATTCCGTTCTTTTATCTATATTTCCTTTGATAGTATCAAAAAGTAACTTTTTTCTTAAATCATTGGATTATACCTGTGTGTGAGTATTGTATGATTATGCAATTTGCTGTATAAGGTATGTAACTTTTTCCTTGTTATATTCAGGAGGTGGATTATGAGGAAAGCTATAGCTCTTTTGCTTGTTGCTTTTGTCTGTCTTGCAGGCGTAACAGCAGGTGGCTCGGGCGAAAGTGGTTCGGGCGATACATATAAGATTGGTTTCATTGGACCTCTTACAGGAGACAATGCAAACTACGGAATCAGATGTTCCAATGCAGCTCGCCTTGCTATCAATGAAATCAACGCTGCTGGTGGTGTTGATGGAAAGATGCTTGAACTTATTGCTGAGGATAGCGAAGGTACAGTCGATAAAGCCCTTGCTGCATATGAGAAGCTCGCATATATGGATGAAGTCTGCGCAATCATCGGACCTGTATTCACATCTCCAGCTCTTGCTGTAGCTCAGCGCTGCCAGGAAGATGGAATCGTCATGATTTCCCCATCTGCTACACATAAGGATGTAACAGCACAGCCAGCTACAAATCCTGATGGACTTAACTATGTATTCAGAACAGTTCCTTCCGATGCACTTCAGTCAGAGGTTGCTGGTTACTACTTCTATGAGGTCCTTGGATACAGAAAGCTTGCATCTCTTTATGCTATGAATGATTATAGCCAGGGTCTTGCTCTTGGAATGAAGGAAGTTTTCGAGGGCCTTGGTGGTGAAGTTGTTGCAGAAGAGACTTGTATGGTAGGCGATAAGGACTTCAGAACACAGCTTACAAGAATCAAGGCTGCAAATCCTGAAGCAATCTATATTCCTAACTATACAGTAGAAGATGCACAGATTCTCGAGCAGGCTTCACAGCTTGGAGTGAATGTAAGATTCCTCTCCAGTGATGGATTCTCTGATCCTGAGATTTACAACCTTGCTCCGGATTTCACAGATGGTGTTATCTATGTTGGACCTGCACAGGCTGAAGCTTCTACAATCCTTACAGATTTCCAGGCAGCTTATGCAGCAGCATACAATGGAGATGCTCCTGATTCATTCGCAACAAACAGCTATGATGCTACATATATCATCGCTGGTGCTCTTGATAGAGCTGGTTCTGCTGATACAAAGGCAATCCGCGACGAAGTTGCAGCTACAGATGACTTCCAGGGAGCAAATGGAACACTCAATTTCGCAGCAAATGGCGACCTTGTAGCAAGCCAGGGTGTTTACGAAGTTGAGGGAATCACTCCAGTATATGTCGGAGCATTCCAGATTGTTGATGGACATATTGTTCAGGTTGACTGATTTCAACTGAATAAAGAACAGTGCTGTCGGAAGGCTCTCGCTTTCCGGCAGTTTGCTGTTTAAGCATATCCGGAGGAGGAAGTGGATACAATTACACTCTATATGCAGTACATTGTGAACGGTCTGACGCTTGGGGCTATCTATTCACTGATTGCCCTCGGCTATACGATGGTGTACGGCATCCTCAAGTTCATAAATTTCGCCCATGGCGATATCCTCATGGTAGGGGCTTTCATAGGGCTTCTAGTATACAATGGCCTGACAGGTGGTGAAGGCGCAGAGACTGGTGCATGGACACTCACAGCATTCTTCATTGCCATGATTGTCAGTATGGGATTCTGTGCGCTTCTCGGCATGGCTATAGAAAGAATTGCCTATAAGCCGCTTAGGAATGCCAATCGACTTGCTCCTCTTCTTTCTGCTATTGGTGTTTCATTCATTCTCTCAAATGGAGCTGCTTGGATCTTCGGAACGCAGTCAAGACGTTTCCCATATCCGTTTGAGAATGAGCCTATTCATATCGGGGCAATAACAATAACGCCGCATCAGATTGTCGTAGTTGTTGTTTCCGTTGTCATGATGATTCTCCTTACATCGTTTGTCAGCAAGACAAGGATGGGAAAAGCTATGAGAGCTGCTTCCCTTGATCAGGCGACAAGTATGCTGATGGGTATAAATGTAAATAGGGTCATCTCGCTGACATTTGCTATCGGAAGCGCGCTTGCCGCAGTTGGTGGTATTCTCGCAGCTTTCGATTTCCGTGTTTATCCATCAATGGGTACGATGACAGGTCTCAAGGCCTTTGTCGCAGCTGTTATCGGGGGAATCGGAAATCTTCAGGGCGCAATGATTGGAGGAGTCCTTCTTGGTATCCTTGAAGCTGTTGGAGCTCCTTTATTGCATATTCCGAACGGAATGAGGGACACAGTTGCCTTCGCCGTTCTCATTATCGTACTTCTGGTAAAGCCAGATGGATTACTCGGCAAGAACGAGAGGGAGAAGGTCTGATATGCTCAATTTCTTCCAGCTCATCCTTATTTATGCAGGTATTTACGCTATCATGGCAATCGGTCAGAACTGTATCACGGGATACACAGGTATGCTTTCGCTATGCCATGCTGGTTTCTTCTGTATAGGAAGCTATGCCACAGCGATTATCTGCAAGACATTCGGCCTGTCGTTCTGGTTCTCGCTTCCTGTTGCGGCAATAGTCTCTGGATTCGTAGGTCTTCTTATAGGTATACCAACGCTCAGACTGAAAGGCGATTACCTCTGTATAGCTACTCTCGGACTTGGTGAGATTATCAGGAATGTAGCTACGAACCTCAATCCTGTAGGATACAACAGCATTCCTAGAGCGACACTCTTTGGTTATCAGTTCGCTTCCAGGAATAAGCTTGCATTCATATTCCTTATCTGGGCTTTTGTTCTTATCTTCTACATTCTTTTCCAGCAGCTTGCACATAGCCGTCTCGGCCGTGCAATGATAGCTGTCAGGGAAGATGAAGTTGCGGCTCAGTCCAATGGAATAAATGTTACGAAGTACAAGATCAGCTCATTTGTCCTTGGTGCAGCTGTAGGCGGCATAGCCGGATGTTTGCAGACTGCATATACGCTCACAGTTCAGCCGGGTTCCTATACATTCATGGTTTCTGTCATGGTCCTCTGTACTGTTGTCCTTGGTGGTATGGGAAATGCGAAGGCTGTAATCCTTGGTGCTGTG
The DNA here is from genome assembly GCA_944392705.1 of uncultured Spirochaetaceae bacterium. Lineage (GTDB taxonomy): Bacteria > Spirochaetota > Spirochaetia > Sphaerochaetales > Sphaerochaetaceae > Ornithospirochaeta. The sequence goes on along the minus strand of CALXXO010000035.1, from coordinate 11,403 downwards.
ATTATACAGTTCATTTCGTATCTTCCTCAGCTTACAGGCCTTACCAATGTCATTCCGGCGCAGGCTAAGCAGATAATCTATGGTCTTCTGCTTGTTGTCATGATGCTCTGTCGTCCACAGGGTATCCTTGGAAGGGATAAGTATCGCTACGGAGATCCGAGGACCAGGAAGGAGAAACTCCATGATTTCTTTGTCCACCCAAGGAAAGCAAAGGGAGGTAAGGTATGAGAATCCTTGATACTGAACACCTCACCAGAGAATTCGGCGGTGTTATCGCTGTAAACGATGTTGATTTCCATGTGGAGAAAGGTCTTGTAACTGGTCTCATCGGGCCAAATGGTGCTGGAAAGACAACTCTTTTCAATCAGATTACCGGTGTTGATAAACCCACAAGCGGCAAGATTATTTTCGATGGAAAGGATATTACCGGACTTCCTGCATGGAAGATAAGCCGCATGGGCATAGCCAGGACATTCCAGAACATCAGGCTCTATAAAGAGTTGACAGTTGTCGAGAATGTAATGATGGGTCTGCACTTTAAAGTTGGACAGGATCCATTTCACCATCGTTTTTCCCAGGCGGTTAAGAGCTATATATTCGCCGGACGTGAGAATAGGGAAGTTTATCGCAGGGCCATGGATTGGCTTTCGTTCTTTGAAATCGAGGCCCATGCACAGGATTTTGCAGGAAGTCTTCCATATGGAAAGCAGAGAGAGCTTGAGATAGCAAGAGCGCTTGCCGCAGAACCAAAGCTTCTCTTCCTTGATGAGCCTGCCGCAGGTATGAACCCTGCAGAGACAGCGCACCTTATGGAGGTTGTCGACAAAATCAGAGGACTTGGAGTGACAGTTGTTCTCATTGAGCACGATATGAAGCTTGTCATGAACATCTGTGACAACATTACAGTCCTTAACTTCGGCACTAAGATTGCTGAAGGTACTCCGAATGAGATCAAGCACGATAAGAATGTTATCGAAGCTTACCTCGGAAAAGAGGAGGATGAGTGATGGGCGAGATTCTGAAGATCGATAATATTTCTGTTTCATATGGAAGTATCAGGGCTCTTACAGATATTTCAATGAGCATCGATGAAGGTGCGGTTGTTTCCCTTATCGGTGCAAATGGTGCTGGAAAATCGACTTTGCTGAAGGCTATTGTCGGACAGGAGCCACTTAAGAGCGGAAGCATCACTTTTGCCGGCGAGACAATCTGCCAGACAAAGCACCATCATGGAGGACTTACTACGGATCTTATCGCAAGGCGTGGTATCGCTCTGGTTCCAGAGGGACGCCATGTTTTTGCAGATATGACTGTTGAAGAGAATCTCGATATGGGTGCATTCATGGTTCGTGATCAGGCTCTTATCAACAAGCGCAAGGAGGAGATGTATGATTTCTTCCCAATTCTTGGTGCAAGAAAGAAACAGAAGACAAGGTCCCTTTCCGGCGGAGAGCAGCAGATGATGGCGATTGCCAGAGCTTTGATGTCTGCACCTCGTCTACTTCTGCTGGATGAACCTGGCCTTGGACTTGCACCTCTTGTTGTTCAGGATATATTCAACAAAATCAAGATAATAAACGAGGAGAATAAGGTTACGGTATTCCTTGTAGAACAGAATGCCCGCCTTGCGCTCCGTTCATCGAGCTATGGCTATGTTCTTGAGAATGGAAAGATTGTTCTGGAGGATAAGGGAGAAGCTCTCCTTTTGAATGAAAAGGTCCAGAAAGCCTATCTTGGTGCATGATGATGGAGGGGGAGACCCCTCCTTATCAATTCAGATATGCTTTCGGATTTAGTGCGAATCTCCAGCCCCTGATTATCTCAATAGAGCCTTCATTACATTCTTCATGATTATCTTCATCCATAGTGACAATTAATCCTTTTCTCAGATTAAATGCAGCCATTGCACTCCTGAGTCCTCGTATTTCCCTTTCTTTGTTAGAATCAAGACTGTATGAAACCTGAATGAGAGCTCTGGGAGTCATAGAGATGTCTGATACGATGAAATCTGTCTCGTATCCATTTGAATCTCGGTAGTAATTGATATTCATTCCTGTCCGAAGCAGTGCAGAAAATACTGCGTGTTCCAGAACTATTCCTTCTGAATAACCATATTCACGGAACAGCACAGCCATCTGATGATCTACGGCATATAGTTTTTTCGGATTTCTTTTCTTCTCTGTTTCTGTGCCGTATATTTCGATTTCCTCGATAAACCGTGTGTCCTTGATCATATTTATATATGAAGACACAAGCTCTGCAGAGGTTTGTAAGCCTTCGCTCTTCATGGTATGAACAAGTCTGGCGATGGTATATGGACTTCCACTGTTCTTTACGATACGGAATAGCAGTTTTCTTAGAAGAGTTCCTTTTGTAACTTCAAATCTGTCAATAATGTCACGGGAGTAGGCCAGGTCAAAATAATCATTGAGAACCATTTGTCTTAGGCTTTCATCTTCGACGATGGCAAGTACAGGATAAGAACCTCTTCTGAGATAAGACGAGAACATTTTGGAGAGTGTATTTTGTTCAGTAATCGGATAGACGTTATTAATGGGAATTGAAACTCCATTGAATTGACAGAACTCATGGAAGGAAAGTGGATAGAATGAAAATGATAGACCTCTGCCACGCATTTCATCTGCTATGTCGACAGAGAGATATTTTGCAGAGGAACCAGTGAGTATAACATGACACGGATGCCTATCCATAAGAACAGATACTCCAGGTCCCCAGTTATCTATATTCTGTACCTCGTCGAGGAGGAACCAGACATTGCTGTCATTCTGAAATTCAGGGTAGAGCTCGAAATAGGCTTTCTCTACCATTGGAATTGTCAGGCCCTCAGGATGTTCAAAGAAATTAAGATAGCATATCTTCTCTTTGGCGGTTCCATTATTAATAAGTTCTCTTGCATAGCTTCGGAGCCACGATGTTTTTCCAGAGCGTCGTGCTCCTACAATGATAACAGCCATTCCAGGCAGTTCCTTGAAACTGAAATCTCTCTTTATATAATCCTTTGCAAAAATATATTCTCTGTCAGAAAGTATCTTTTCTTTAATTGTTGTGATATCCATAGTATCTCCAAATCGCAAGGATAATTTTAATGAATATATATAAAATCGTCAAAATTATTTTGATGATTTTGGAATTAATTGTTTCAGGACCATTCATGAAATTGAAATAAAAAAGCCGAGTTGAATACTTTCTCCATCCTCGACTTATTCCTTTTCAAAAACTCTCTGAAATTCTGTTTACTTTCTAGTTTGATGCAGGAGTAAAAGTGATTGGAACTGGTGTCTCTCCAAGTATTTCTGGGACAAGAACTGTCACATTCAGGTTTTCATCAGCGTCGACTATTGTGACAGAGATATCATTCAATATATCTTCACCAAGGGAAACACCATCGAGTACTACATTCCAGGTTTTCGTATTGTTGTCGATATGCTGATCTGCAACTTTTGTTCCTTCTGCTGCTGAATCAACAGTCATAAAAGGCATTCCAGCTGTTGTAAGGTCTATTCTGAAAGAGTTCTTTGTAATCTTAAGCGTGCTATCCATGATGCCCATTACTGTTCCTGTATACTCGCCTTCGGCCCATTCTGGTACGATAAGCATTTCATTTTCAGGTTGTGGATCACAAGCCGATAAAAGTATTGCGACAATAGCTATGATTGCAGCAATTCTCATATTTTTCATTGTATTTTCCTCCTTTGTATGTTGGCGATGGAGGATACTTTAAGCGCAGTTAACGAACAATTCAAGGTATAATTGTCGTTTTTTTGTGTATTTGGTCTACAGAAATCACACATAATAATCATTTAGCCAGCTCGTTGATATTTAAAGATTCGGAAATGGATATTTGCTATATGAGAATGGTAAAGTTCCTCGTTTGGTACAGACTTTTATATAGAGAAATTGGATATTCTTTGTTCTATTTAGGGGCCCTGCAGTTGTACTCGAATAAGTACCTTCTCGCTTTATATGACTATAGTGAATTCATGCCCGCAATCTGGACAGAAGAAAATCAGTTCTTTTCTGTTTGATGAGTCTTTTATCGGAAATCCGTTCTCGATATCTATCAGACTTCCTCTCTGGATTCTTTGGACATCGATGTTTTCTTCTTCCATGAGCCGCTCTTGAATCTGTGGCATCGGCTCTATTGTAAGCAATAGTCTGATTCCAGCCTCTGCAAGCGTACCAGCTTCCAATCCGTTGGAATCTGGGATGATTGCTGTACTTATTCCATATTCAAATCGAAGGGCATCCTCGATAGCTTCCCTGCTTGTTCCGGGATAGGAAATTAATATGGATTCAGATCCTTCCGTCACCTTATAAATACCATTGTCCAGCTGTTCTGCGGTAATCCCATTCCACCTCTTCATCCAGACATTTTCATCAAGTGGAAGCTTTTCGCCATCTTTCACAACGATGAAATCATAATTTCCCCTGTCTGGTATTGATATTCCATATCCTGCAAACAGGGGAGTGATGGATAGAGGGGATAAAATCAATGTAGCCAGTTTCCTCATTGATTCCTCAATGCATTGCGGAGTAGAGATCCATAACTTTGAGAGTCTTTGTGAACTCTTCCAGGGTTGTATCCTCTTCCGGTTTGAAGAATATTGTTTTCTCTGCGGATGGTCGTACGGATATCACATTATCGGAGAACAGGCCTTTTACCCTGCTGTCCAGAGCTACGCAGAAAGCAGGCTTCGATACCTTAAGCTTGACGGCGAAAAGGTGAGGCCCGCTCTGTGCCGTGCTGACAACCATCTCTGGATCCTCAAGTCTGAGATACTTGGGTTTATTGAGGAGAACTGTCCTTTCCCTGAGAAAATCCTTTGTCGACATTTTCACATAAAGGAATGTTCCATCCTTGTCCATCCTCGATAGTGAATACTCCGCAACCTTCACAGCTTCACCTGCTTTGGCTGTTATAGAGTATTCCCTGGCATCTCGTTTCATGCCGGAGAAATCCCTTGTCTTTATGGAGAATTCAGCATCTGCTGTATGCAGTGTATCGTTTACAAAATAAATCGATACCGTCTTGTTATCCTTCAGGATAACAGGGGCAAGAGGTGCGAAGAAACGCCGAGCAGCGTACTGCAGAAGCTTCCATTTGCCGCCATATTCAAGGGCTGCATCGGATATTGCCGGCCATGGATCTATGAGAGATGAGAGAACCATGCCGCGATGCCCTCTTATTCTCGCTTCTCCAGCCTTTGCTGAAGCAAGTTCTGCAGCTTTCACTCCAGAAAGATATACAAGTTTCTTCTCTTTTTCAGGGAACAGGAATGATGATGCAATCTCTGAAAGTATCCTTCCGGCTCCTTCTCCATGAAGGTCCGCGGCAGGGGATGAGATATTCCTTTCTCCATCCTTCCAGATTCTTTCCAGGGTTATTTCAGAGGGGAATGATGGCGCGCTTATTGTACCGTATCCGGGGACAAGGTCGTCTTTGTTTATAACTAGTATTCCATTGTGCTTTGCGGCATCCCTTAGCGTCCGGCCAGCGTATCTTTTCATTATGATTGCGTTCATGTTCGCGTCGGCAACGCTTTTCATGAGCTTCTCGAGGTATGTCTTATCCGTCCTGGAAGCAATTATATTCTCCCTGTCATAGCCAACAGCTTTGAGGAAGATCTTTCTGTCGTTTACGAAGAGCCCCTCGCTTGTCATTGCAGCTGTTCTGAATGCCACATCGCGGGTGGAGGAATAACCGCCTATGCTTACCGATACTGGGTAAATCGGCTGATTGCCATACCCTGAAGGCCACCACTGGCTTACATCGCCAGGATCTACTTCGATAGTATATTCACCGCTGCCTTCGGGAATGCAGATTGTACCCTTTGCTTCCTTGCCGTTTATCGCAACGAGGTATTCTGTTTCTGTTGTTTTCCCCGCGATTGCCGATATCGTGACTGTAAGCTTCCATTTCTCGTCAATCAGGAGTGGGTCAGCTTCCATGCCTGCTATTATCAAGGAAGGGTCGGTCAGAAGTCTGATGCTTCTCCATATATCGGGGAATTGAGAGCCTTTCCCCATCCCGAGTATTCCAGGGAAGATGATTTCAATCCTGTTCTCTCCATTGTGGATGAATGGTGTTATATCACATAAAAGAGGGGCATCCTCTGTGGTTCTTGCAGCTTCTTTTCCGTTTATGACGACAGTGCAAGCTGAAAGTCCTCCGCATTTTAAAAATGCCATTTCTCCTTCTGCATCTATGCTGAATGTCCTTCCGACTTTCCATGTGGATTCTCCAATCCACTTTGTACGTTCTATTTCATCGCCATCATAGGGCTCTTCAATGAGCTTGTTATCAAGAAGCGTATCGTGGAGACTTCCAGGGACTTTCATCTCCCATGTGCTATCTTGTGCTATTCCGCTGCTTTTCATGGGGGAGACTGCCGTGAGTTCCCAGTTTCCATCAAGTATAGTGGTAATCATTCCGCCTTCCTTATCCTGCACATTATAGCACGCAAAGAAAAATGGACTGAAAGATTTTGCAAATAGTGATGGAAATGGGCTAAGATTCTTTCAAATCGGCCGATAGAAGGTTATTATATGTCTAAAGAGAGGAGGCAAGAAGATGATTATTGCAAGAAGAATGACAAGAAACCCTGTTACAGCTACCCCTGAGATGTCAATCGGAGAGGCATCCGAGCTGATGAAGAGGGAGAAGGTCCATCGTCTGCCTGTACTGGACAAGGAGAAGAATCTCGTTGGTGTTATTACCGAAAAGGATATACTGCACGCATCTCCATCTCCAGCATCCAGCCTTTCTATCCATGAGATGGCTTATCTTCTGTCAAAGCTTACCGTCAAGAAGCTTATGACAAAGGATCCTGTTACGATATCGGAGGATACGACAGTGGAGGAAGCTGCAAGGCTGATGAGCGATCAAGACCTTTCATGTCTTCCTGTTGTCAACGGTAAAAAGCTTGTAGGTATTGTCACCAAGAGCGATATGTTCCGCATTCTCCTTGAGCTCTTCGGTGCCCGTCATTATGGTGTAAGGCTTTCGTTCCTTGTAGAAGACAAGCCCGGAACCATTGCCAAAATAAGTGCGGCACTTGCAGATAAAGGCCTTGATATCATCTCATTCGGCACATTTGCCGGAACAGATCCGACCAATGCAATCTGTACCATAAAGGTGCAGGGCTGCACGATGGATGAGCTTGTAGAAATAATCAAACCATTTGTCTCCGAAATTCTCGACGTCAGGGAAGTGTAGGATTTGGGAAGAAAGAAGACAAGAGCTGCAGATATAAAGCGGAAACTGAGCGAGGATGATACTTCGCTATCTCCATTTGCTTCAATAAAGCTTGTTGAGAAGAAGGAACCGGAGAAGAAAAAGCCCCTGGTCAAGCCTGTTCCGAAGAAACCTTCGGAAATAGTACAGGGGTACAATCCATCATCCTCTTTTGCTGATATCCTCTATGCCTATGAGCATACAGGTAATCCTTATTCCATGCCTTCTCCCTCGAAGAAGGCCAAGATAGCGTCGCAGCATACGGATTTCGGCGCCATTCTGGACAAATGGGAAGGGCGTACTGCTGAACCTCCTAAGAAAAAGAAGGTGCAGGAAGTCAAGAAGAGCAGCTACAAACCAACAAAATCGTTCGGAGAGATACTCTCATCTTTTGAAGGCGGGAACATCCCTCAGAAAACAAAAGAGAAGAAGACTGAGGTAGTCGAGGATTTCCCCGATGATAAGCCCCTCTTCAGAAAAGAGAGCGATGATGAGAAGCGCTCTCCTGAAGCTGCCTGGTCAATATTCGGCGGCAATGAGTGGTTTGTCAGGAAAGAAGAGAAGATTGAAGCACCTGTTGAAAAGGAAGAGATTCCTGTTCGTGTCTCCAAGCCGTACAGCCCTACCAAGTCCTTCGGCGATATTCTCCAGTCCTTCGAGGGTGGGGTAAAGAAGAAAGAGGAAAAGAAGAGCGAGGAAATCCGGCCAAAAGAACCAGAGCCTGCTGAGGTTCCTCTGTCGGATAATCTCTTCAAGAAAGAAAGCGATGATGAGAAACGTTCCCCGGATGTTGTCTGGTCCGTCTTCGGTAACAACAGGATCCCAGAAAGGAAGAGTGAAGCTGCTGAAGAAGTCAAAGATGGGGTAAGGAAAGAAGATTTCAAGCCTTATACGGCAACATCTCCATTCTCATCAATCCTCTCGGAGTATGAGAAGAAGAGCGAGAAGACTTTCGATGAGATTATGAAGGAAAAGGGCGATACTGCTGAATCAAAGCCACAGCTTACAATAACCAAGCTTCGCGCGATGATGCCGCAGGCTACTCTCGATCTTCATGGATATACTGTCAGCGAAGCGGAGAAGAATATCCGTTCATTCCTTGAGGAATGCAAAGCCAATCACCTTAGAAAGATTTCGATTATAACAGGTAAAGGACTCCATAGCGAAGATGGTGTTGGTGTACTTCGCGCTACGGCAATCAGAGTCCTCGATGAATCCGGAGTTGTAAGCGAAAAGGGAAGCGCCCCTCTGTCTGCTGGTGGAGCTGGAGCGCTCTGGATAATCCTTAAGGCTTAGCGCTCCCTGTAGACTATTCTACCCTTTGTGAGATCATACGGAGAGAGTTCTACTTTTACAGTATCTCCCGGTACGATTCTGATGTAATGCTTCCTCATCTTTCCAGAGAGATGAGCGAGGATTACGAGCTTGTTTGTGAGCTCTACGCGGAACATCGTATTGGGGAGAGCTTCCTTTACAACGCCCTCTACCTCGATTGCTTCTTCCTTTGCCATTGTTTCTCCTTATTAAAACCTTCTGAAGTCTATATATAAACCTGAAAGGCTGTCAATTGCTTCGAAGATGGTATATTCTTGTGACACCATGAAAAGACTATATACAGTAGCTATTATTGCTTCTTTGGCTATACTCCTTTTCTCTTGTTCAAAGGAAGAAGGGACAGCTGTTGTCGAGGAGAAGAGTTCGATTGTCCGGATGGCCGTTGCAGTGGATCCTGATGGGCTTGATCCTCAGATGAGCGCCAGTGCAAGTACTTTCCAGGTGACAAGCAGTATCTATGAAACGCTCGTAACTGTCGATGAGACTGGAAATATAATCCCATCGCTTGCTGAATCCTGGGATGTTGCCGAGGATGGAATGTCAATTACATTCACGCTTCGTCAGGGGGCAATGTTCTCAAACGGAGACAAGTGCGATGCCGCGGCTGTTGCCGCTTCATTCGAAAGGCTTCTATCTCCTGAATCCGTCAGAAGCCAGGATTATAGTTTCATAAGCAATATAGAAGTACTCGACGAGAGGACAATACGCTTTGACTTCGGCAGGCTTGATGTTACTGCACTCTCCCAGTTTGCCTATCCCTGGGCTGCGGTTGTCGATGCAAAGAGCGAGAATCTCAGGATAAAACCTGTCGGCAGTGGACCTTATATGCTCTCCAGCTGGATTCCTCAGCAGTCGCTTCTTCTTGAAAGGAATCCTTATTACCAGGGGCAGTGCAGTATAGATCAGGTGGAGTTCGTGATGATGAGCGATATGACAAGCCAGGTGACAGCTCTCAAGAACGGACAGATTGATATCATCCTTATCACTGGAGACCTTGTTGGGCAGTTCGAAGGCAATGACAGCTACACGATCAACGCCCTACCTACAAATGGTCTCCAGCTCATGGCAATGAACAATAAAAGCGAAGGTCTTGATGATATAAGGGTCAGGCAGGCAATAAACTACGCAGTTGATAAAGACGCGCTCATTGAAGCTGTGTGGTGGGGATACGGCGAGGAGATAGGCTCTCATTTCCCTGTTGTCCTTAGCGAATACGAAGATCTGAATGGCAAATATCCTTATGATCCTGAAATGGCAAGGAAACTTCTGGAAGAAGCGGGGTACGGAGAAGGGGAACTGAAGCTCAGGATGTATCTCCCCAGGAATTACCAGGAGTATGTAAATGCTGGCCAGATTATTGCATCAATGCTTAAAAATGCAGGCATCGATGTTGAGATTGAGATTGTGGAATGGGCTACATGGCTCAGCGATGTATATAATGGCAGGAATTACGATCTGACAGTTGTCGGCCATACAGGGCGCCTTGATGCCTATTCCCTGCTATCTAGGTACAGGAGCGACGCTGCGGAGAACTATTTCAATTTCTCCGATAGCCGCATTGATGAGCTCTTATCTGCTTACAGCTCTGAACCGGATCAGGAAAAGCGCCTTGCAATGGCTCACGAGATGCAGGAGATCCTTGCCGAGTCTGTACCTGCGCTTTATATACAGGACCCTATTCAGATTTATGTCACTGATTCAGCTCTCAAGGGATTCAAAACATATCCTGTGAATATATTCAGGATGGATCTGCTGAGTTTTGACGAATGATATTTAGCCTTCCAGGTTGTCAGAAATCGGCTTGGAAGGTTTGTTTTCCGCTTATAAGAAAGTCTATGAATGCCCTTGTAACGGAGGAGAACATCTGGTTCTTCTTCCAGCAGATTACGCTGCCTGTCATCAGGGGTGGAAGCATAGGAATGAACTTCAAACCATCGTAGCTTGCGAATAGATCGAAGCATATTCCGATTCCAAGGCCTTCTTTTACCATTACCGCAACATTTCTTCCGAGGTTGTACTTTGCAGCGATATCAAGATCCTTGAACGATTCACCAAACCATCCTTCGAGGGTATAGCGGACCTCGGACCTTATCGGGAGAAGCAGAGGGCGGTTCTTTACATCATCAGGAGAGATGGATTCCTTGTCTGCAAGCGCATCATCATTTCTTACAAGAGCTCCCCATCTTTCCTTGCCTGCAAGGTGCAGTGTTTCAAACCTTGATGTGTCCACAGGGTCGGTAATCAGGCCAAGCTCGAATATCCCTTTCTCGATATTCTCCTTTATACCATCTGCGTTTGTTGTATAGATGTTGTAGCTAACATTTGGATGGTGACTTCTGAATTCCGTCATCTTTGCAGCAAAGGTATCCATGCTGTGGGTTTCGGTACATCCGATTGTTATTTCACCTGCAATATCTTTGTCCTTGCTCCCGATTGCTTCTACCGTGCTTTCGGCAAGTGCAAGTATCTCCTCGGCTCTTCTCTTAAGAAATAAACCATCTTCTGTGAGTTTGATGCAATACTTGCTCCGTTTGAAGAGCTTTGTGCCAAGCTCCTCCTCAAGCTGCATTATCTGGCGGGATAATGTAGGCTGTGTCACATGGAGAATATCTGCAGCTCTTGTTATGTTCTCCTCTTCGGCAATTGTGAGGAAATAGCGTAATACTCTGAGTTCCATATTCAGATTGTAATATCATAATTATTATTTGAAAGCATTCTTAAACATTAAAAATACTTTTTGCGGAATTATTAATTATGCAATTTGGTCGTTGTAGAATAGAAAAATGCAACAAGTTACAGAAATCTTTTATATA
>CALXXO010000034.1 GCA_944392705.1 uncultured Spirochaetaceae bacterium | reverse complement strand
ATTTTGTTCCTGATGTAATCTACGACTCCCTTCGCGGAGGTGCATATATGGCCAATGTAATGAGCGAGTATTACAAGCTCATGGCTATGAAGGAGGGAAAGACCCCTGTCTTCTATGCAGCTGTCGTAGCGAGATCCTATGGAGATGTGAGAGAACACTCTTCCCATGTTGATATCGATGGATGGACATGGTCTCCGAGAAATCTTAAGAAAGGCCAGAAGATTCTCATTGTCGACGATATCTTCGATACCGGAATGACTGTGAATGCCCTTGTGAAGACAGTTATGGATGCAGGTATTCCAAGAGAGGATATCAAGGTAGCTGTCTATGACTACAAGGTACCTCTATACAAGAATGAGGAACCGCTTCCAATCCAGCCTGATTATTGGTGCCGCAAGCACGTGCTGCACAAGCCGGAGGATTCAAGGTGGATTCACTATACCTGCCATGAATTCATCGGGCTTACACACGATGAAGTGGACGAGGTATTCAAGGACGAGGAAGCTAGGAAGATTCTTCACGAGATTCTGGAGTAGATGGGACAGGGCTTAATAGCCCTGTTTTTCTCAGAGTACGTATTCCATCTGGCAGTCATATGGCTCTTTATCAACATGGGCTTGATTGTACTCTTTTGCATCAACACAGCCCATGCTTTTGTAAAATGCCTGGCTCTCCACAGCAGAATGGGCGGAGATGTATAGCTTTTCAGTTGAGCGCGCTTTTGCCCATGTCTTTGCTTCATTGAAGAGAACTCTGCCGATTCCACGGTTCCTCAGCTCTTCTGAAACATAGATGTTTGTTAAATCGAGATACTGCTTTTCCTTACCTGACAGCTTGCTTTCCACTGAAACAAATCCTTTGAGCTGATTATCGCAAAAGGCTGCATAGACAAATCCGCCAGAGCGAATCGTTTCCTTTAAGCTTTGTATCAGTTCTTGATAATCCTCTTCCGACCAATCGTCGATGAATGGATCATCCTTAACTGTCCACTGCCCATTGTCCATTCGCCAGCATTTTGTGACGACCTGATGCCTGATGAAATCTCGAAAGAGCTCTCTGCAGATTTCATTCTCAGATAAAGTTCTATACACCAACGTCTTTTTTTCCATTGCAAACAATTTTCACTTTATCACATTAAGGTGCGAGATGAGCAGGTCATATACCTTGCTTCGAATTATTATACATATTTGAAGTTCAACTTTAAATATGTATAATAGTTCCAGGTGGATAATATGAAGAGACTGATTCACAGATCAATATCGGATGAGGTGAAACGACTTGCTGCGACATACAAAGTTGTTACCATATTGGGACCAAGGCAGGCTGGAAAATCGACATTGGCAAAAACAGTTTTCAGGGATTACGACTTTGTGAATCTCGAAGACTCTGCGCTGAGAAGAGAAGCAGAAGATGATCCAAAAGGATTTCTCATTAACCATCCTGCTCCTCTTATTATCGATGAAATACAGCGCTGTCCGTTTCTTGTAAGCCAGATACAGGCCAATGTAGATGAGATGGATGGATATGGCAGGTATATAATAACAGGAAGCTATCAAAAGAAGGTCCGGAAAGAAATATCAGAGTCCCTTGCAACTAGGGCAGCAGTGGTACATCTTCTTCCTCTTTCTTTTGCAGAACTGAAAGGAGCCGGTATAAAACTCAATAGAAATGAGCAGATTTTTACAGGGTTCATGCCCGGAATATACAGCACGCCTGGAATCGTGCCTGCTGAATACTATATGAATTACAGATCAGTTCATCTGGATAAAGATATCAGAGAGGAAAATAACTTTTCCAATTTTCGGCAATTCAATATCTTCCTTGATGTCCTTGCGGGGAGAGCTGGGCAGATTGTCAATTACAGTGCTGTTTCGAATGATGTAGGTGTAAGTTCCGTTACTATAAAAGAATGGACAGCTCTGTTGGAGAATGCTTACATTATAAGATTCCTTCCACCATGGAATAAGAATAGTACAAGCCGTGCAATTAAATCGCCTAAGCTCTATTTCATAGAAACTGGTCTTCTTGTATCGCTTGCAAGAATATCTTCTCCGAAGGAAATCGGAGTATCATCAATGACCGGAGCCTTCTTTGAAAATATGGTTGTAATCGAAGCTTTAAAAGCAAGATACAACAAATCTCTGGAACCAAAACTGTATTTCTATCGTGATAACAATGGCGTTGAGGTTGATCTGATACTCGAGAGAGGACAGAAAGAACTCGATCTATTTGAAATAAAATCAGCTTATACAATTTCCAAAGAATTTGTAAGAAATATGGATAGATTTGAGAATCTTCATCCAGGCTTTGCTGTTAGGAAGAACATCATATACTCCGGTGAGACTCTTCCTGAACCGGTGAATGGCGTGAGGTACATAAACTATTCAGATATTTCCAGGTATTTCACCGAAGATGAGCGGTATATTCCTGACTTTGAAAAATAAAGGCAGAAAATTACCCCGGGACATTAAAATCCCAGGGTAGTGGAGTCAGTTAAGATACTCGCTCAGTGCTCCATCAATCTCGCTATCGTACTGATGGATTGATGTTCCGCTGTAATTTCCATCTTTCTCTTCGATTACAACAGTCCAGAAACCATTTTCCTGGGTAGCCATGAGGTATCTGTTGCTGCCGTTGTCGCCAATCCATGCAGAGGTGACTAGGTCGTTATCATCGGTGACTCTTATCATCCTAGGAGCCTTGTCATCGTGTGGATTGATGTAGATACCTTCTTCATAGAGATATCCAATCGATTCTTTTCCAGTCTCATAGACCGGCATGAGCGTATTGTTGCGGTAAATGAGGTCCGTAGCGAAATCCCTGACGGCCAGCTCATATGTAGATGCCCCTGTAATCCTGTAGAGATCGCCTTCGAGCGTGAGGAAGTATTCTCCATCAGTTCCCATTACAAGGTTGTCATAATCAGCATCTCCAACATTGAACTGGTAATCGATATTATTTCCTTCTTCGTTCAGTATATAGAGCCTGTTGGCATCCTTCAGAGGAGTATGCCCAATCTCGATATCAGAATCCTCTATATAGAGACGGAGAGCGCGCCTGCCGATTATTGTTGCAGATGATGGAACTTCCTGTCCCCCATGAATCGTTATGGTGTTTCCAGTCACTCCAGATTTAGTGATGTATCCATAGTGCATTATCTTCTTGTTCGGATCTGTGAGGTTCTCGTTATCGGCAGAGAGGGTGTATGTCACCTGGGTCTCATCTATGTTGAAGTTGTAAAGCCCGTTGAAGAGCACTATGTCGCCCTCTGATCCTGGTGGGAGAGTAACATTCACTTGATTCTCTGGATTATGAATGAAGTCATTATCAAGGCCATTGTTTATTTCATCGAATGTTGCCCTGAAGAAACCATAGACACCATTCTCGACATATGAGAAATAGATGTGGCCATCAGCTGCCATGAATGGAACATAGTTATAGGCTGTAATCTCGCTTTCCTTCTTCATTCTCTCTCCGTCGAATGAATAGAGATCGTAGTTTGCAAAGACAACGAGCTTATCATCGATTACACCGAGGACAGAGATAATCTTCTGGAAATTCTGCGGAGTATCATTGAATACATTCTGGTAAACACCTTGGCCTGAGTCCAGATTACAAGAGACTGTTGTAATGATTATTGCTACTAGCGCTGCTAATTTGATGATTCTCTTCATTTTTCCCACCTCAATGTCTGTACGAGACTGTAAGCGTTGCCGGGAGATAGGAGAGAGTAGACATTTTAGAGCTTTCTCCTGCGTAAATCTCCGGGAAGACATAGAGTCCGACATTGATTCCGACTCCCCATTCATCTGTTATGAAGTATCTCATTCCGACTTCAAGCTGACAGCCGAATGTAAGCTTGGAAGCTCCATCGTAGCTTGCGTAGAGAAGACCTGCTCCGAGGGATATAGGCACCTCAAACTTGCCCTGCACTGGAACCGCTGTAGCTTTCACGAAAATAGGGACATTCGTTTCAACGATGCCAGCCCTGGAGAAATCGAACTGGAAGCCAAGCTCTCCACCGAGTGCAATGTACGGATTGAGGAACACCTGATAGGATATTGCACCGACACCGCCAACAGTCCTGTGAGTCTGCGACACCCCATCCCCTGGCCAGAATGTCCATTCAGGTCCCTGTTCCGGGGCCCTGTTGGGATTATTATAGAAAAAAGGGACTGTCACACCTGCCGTTATATTGAATATCTGCGACCCGGCACCATAGTAAGGCTCAGCTGCAAAAAGAAGCGTAGGAAGCAGGAGCAATGCTGCAAGCAATCTTAGCGTTTTCTTCATAAAAACTCCTTCAAGGATTATACAGAAAGAGAAGGGGTAAGCATAGAGCAATACTTGAAGAGTAGGTGTATTTCATTTATTCTCTGCACCATGAAAAGATTAGGGTGCAAAGAAGTATCGGAAGCAGTACTTTCTTCATTGAAAGAAAGAACTGAACTCTTTATGAAAAAAGGAAATAGAGCGCCGTCTCTTGCTGTTGTGCTTGTTGGCCATGATCCTGCAAGCGAGACATATGTAAGTAAAAAGGCTGAAGCGTGCGAGGCTCTTGGATTCTTACACTTCCAGTTTTCCTTTGAATCCGATGTGCCTGAATCTTCTCTTCTCTCGCTGATCGACGAGTTGAATGAACGGAGCGACATTGATGGTATTCTCGTACAGCTCCCGCTTCCAGAGACCATCGACGAGAGGAAGATAATAGAAAGAATCGCCCCCGAAAAGGATGTTGATGGCTTTTCTCCTGTGAACGCCGGGCGGATGCTTACAGGCGGAAAATCCTTCATTCCCTGCACTCCAAAGGGAATTCTGCGAACGCTTGAGTACTATGGCGTTGAGACAGTTGGAAAGAAGGTCGTTGTGATAGGCCGGAGCAATATTGTAGGAAAGCCAATGGCAGTACTCCTGATGCAGAAAGGAATAGATGCAACTGTCACGGTCTGCAATACCAGAACACCTGATCTCAGGGAGTATACCATTGGGGCGGATATCATAATCGTGGCGACAGGACACCCGGGAACAATTGACTCTTCTTATGTGAAAGATGGAGCAGTTGTCATCGATGTCGGTGTGAACAGGATTCCAGATAGTACAAAGGCAAAGGGCTTCAGGCTCACGGGCGATGCCGACTATTCATCATTCAAAGACCGCGACGTCTCAATAACCCCTGTTCCAGGAGGAATCGGGCTGATGACAGTATCGATGCTTATGGAAAACACATTTGAAGCAGCAGAAAGGAGAGCAGAGTGAAATTCCTTATCGAATCATATGGATGCCAGCTTAATATGGCAGAGAGCGCAGCAATAGAGACTCTGCTCCTTGGCAGGGGGCTCGAGAAGACCGACAACCCCGATGCAGCGGATGCGGTTATAATCAACACCTGCTCAGTAAGGAAGACAGCGGAGAACAGAATCTGGGGTCGCCTTGGATTCTACAGCGCGGAGAAAAAGAAGCATCCGATGACATTGATTGTCACAGGCTGTATGGCTGAGCGTATGAAGGAGGAGTTGAAGCAAGAAGCTCCATTCATCGATGCCGTCATCGGCACCAACGAGAAAGCAGAGATTCCTGATTTCATTCTTGGCTCTCCTCTCGAGATGCTCTCAGGGTATAAGTTCCTTTCTTCATATTACAAGGAAGGTGAGTTCTCAAGCTATGTTCCAATAATGAATGGATGCAACAATTTCTGCTCATACTGCATCGTTCCTTACGTCAGGGGGAGGGAAGTATCAAGGCCTGTCGAGGAGATAATCGAGGAAATCAAGTTCCTGGAGGGAAAAGGTGTCAGGGAGATAACCCTCCTTGGTCAGAACGTTAATTCATACTCTTCCCAGTACAATGGTCAAGCTGTGGATTTCCCAACGCTTCTTGAGATAATAACACCGTACCTCGATAATATAATCTTCGTGCGTTTCGAGTCTCCTCATCCAAAGGATTTCTCCGACCACCTCATTTCCGTAATTGCGGAAAATCCAAAGGTTGCAAAGCATATACACCTGCCGATGCAGGCGGGATCCACGCGCATCCTTCAGCTGATGAACAGGAAGACGACGAGGGAGAAGTTCCTCGCGCTCGTTGATAAAATGAGAAGAGAAATCCCAGGACTTACCCTGTCTACTGATGTTATGACTGGTTTTCCATCGGAGACAGAGGAGGAGTATGAGGAGACTTTGTCGATGATGGAAGCCATGGGCTGTACGGAAGCTTTCATGTACTACTTCAATCCTCGGGAGGGAACAAGAGCTGCAGAGATGGATGGCCAGATTGAAGAGAGCATCAAGGTCCGACGCCTTGAACGCCTTATCGCGGAGCAGATAGAAAGGCAGGCGAGAATCAAGGGTAGTATGCTTCCCTTCAGGGCTACCGCTATTGTCACAGGCACAAGCCGCGATGACAAGGACAGATACCTTGCTAGAGGGGAGCATAATGACTACTTCTCATTCTCCTCGGAAAAGGAGCACAAACCCGGAGATGTGGTTATAATCGATGCTGTAGAGCTGAAAGGCAATACTTTCAGAGGTTCTGAGTATGTCTGATTTCAATTCGTTCATAGAGCTGCTGGAGAAATCCAGGAGGATTGTGGTTCTTACAGGTGCCGGAGTTTCCACGCTTTCCGGTATCCCCGATTTCAGGTCTTCCGATGGTCTGTACAGCAAACAATTCGGGCACATGAATGTCGAATCCATTCTCGATATAGATTTCTTCCAGGCCCATCCCGATGTTTTTTATAGCTGGGCAAAGGAATACTGGTATCAGATGGATAAATTCCAGCCTTGTATCATCCATCGCACGCTTGCGAAGATGGAGGAGAGGGGAAAGCTCTCTGAAGGGATATTCACTCAGAATATAGATGGTCTTCATCAAAGAGCCGGGTCGAAGAAGGTATATGAACTTCACGGCAGCGTCCGTGAAGGGTACTGCATGACCTGCCATAGCCATTACAGCTATTCATTCATGGCCGATATAGTCAACAAGGGAGCAGTCCCTGTCTGTTCACACTGTGGCGGTCTCATAAAGCCAGATATCGTTTTCTACGGTGAGAACCTCAATACCACAGTCCTCATGAGGGCGGAGAATGCCTTTGCGAATGCAGATCTTGCAATAGTCCTCGGCTCTTCGCTTGTAGTGAATCCTGCCGCATCCCTGCCTTACATTTCCGCAAGGGCAGGGAAGGACATTGTCATTGTGAACAGAGATTCGACATATATCGATCAGTATGCGGTGCTGCGCTTTACAGATCTTCTCGATTTCTTCACAAGACTCTCGGAATATTTCGGTTAATCAGCGTTGATTGTCACTGTGCCTTCCTTGGTTCCATCTTTCGAATATAGATAGCCATATTCGAGCTTGAATCTATTCCCGACGGTCAGGCTTCCACCTTTTGGAGCCATCAGGGATGAATAGCCATAGCCATCTTTCATGGATGCATTGACGAATAGGCCGATGTTCGTGCCTGTACCTTCATTGTGAAGGGTAATCTCTCCGCTACCTGTGTTGGTGAAATGAATCGGGCAGATCCAGAATCCATCGGTTTCGGGGACTTCGATGGTAATGGATTTATCCGAAACATTGAATTCTTTTATAAGGCTCTTTTCTTCGCTCGATATCCTTCTCAGCGCAATTGTTCCGCAGTTTTCCGTTCCATTCTCAGTTGCCACATCGAAGATGATATCCTCGCTCACTGTGCCAACGTAGTAGAGGAGTTTTCCATCGGAGTAGGAGAGTGGGAACATATTTCCTTCTCTTCTGCCTTCGCTTACAGTCCTCGGCCATGGATAGCGTGTCATTGGGCTGAAATTGCGTAGGACGCTCTCGCTTATTTCCATCTCCAGGACGAGTTCATCGGAACTTCTTGCAACCTTGTAAACATCAGGGGAGGTTAAAGTAACCGGAGATGCATCCTTTTCCAGAAGGATTGGCGAGTCCACATGGATTTCGAATGTGCATGAAGCAGTATTGAGCTTGCCATAGCTTCTCTGCATGAATACAAGGACTTCCTCTTCTCCGGAAAGATCCACAGGATTATATGTTCCTACTTTCTCTCCATTCACGACAAAGCCATAGTCCGATGATGAGCCGGAGCTGGAGCCTGTGGAGGAGGTGAAGAGTACGGTCTCCCTGGGATTCTCCAGTTCGCAGACTTGGATGAGGAAATACTTTTCGTAGACCTTCTGCCCCTCGCTGTTGATAAACAGGTAGTCATCTTTTGATGTATCTATAATCATTCTGCCCGAGGATGGTTTTTGCTCTGTAATCCTGAATGTTCCATCCTCGATTCCTATGTCTGCACCGGTGAATGTTATCGTGCCATCAGAGTCCGGGGTAATTATTATCGTACCGTTGTCAGTTGTAATTGAGTTCTCGAGAGGAATTGAACTCGTTCCACTGGTGCTTCTTTCCTCAGGATAGATTGTATATATTCCGCCTTCCTTTAGGCCGTTCAATGTGATCTCACGCTCAGTTGTGATTGTATAAAGTGTATTGATTATCGCGCTCGAAGCATCAATCACAGTGTCATCTGAATATACATCGCCCTGTCTTGGATCGCTGCTGCATGAAGCGATGAGCAGAATCGCAGCGATGATTGCGAATAGATATTTCTTCATTCTTTCCTCCCATATGGACTTTATATATTCTATCACGGGAATCACAATTCGAGTGTGGTTTTAAAGTACCTTGGGAAGTTCTTGTTTCGATATCCAAGAATATAAATAATGATTGTGAAATGATTGGTTTCTATATTTTATTTATATAAAACATTTAGAAAATTTTCCTTAAACTATATTGGTTGGATACAATTGTGTATTTTGCTTGCAACATCTTGATGATTGCAATCTTTTTTGATATTTTCAGGGCAAAGGACACTTGGGGGTGTTCTGGTTTCGACTGGCTTTGCTATGCCGTAAACTGCGGATCAAGAGCTGACTTGTAAAACCGGCAAAGAAAAATTAAATGCAAAGAAAGAAGACGAGTACGTCTCTGACGAAGCATTTGCTCTTGCTGCTTAATCAGTTTTGAGCGGGAGTGACTGGGTTAAGTCCCTGGTTCATTCACTCCTTTACCGAAGGGGACTTGCCTTGCTCCATCTCGCCGGGGAGTAGGGGACACTAAGGCGATGCTGCATCCGGACGCTGGTTCCACTGCCGATGGATGAGTAAGCAAGAACTGGAACTATATCCGTAGACGTTTATGGGTGGACTGTTAGGACGGGAGTTCGAGTCTCCCCACCTCCAAAAAGAGGGAATTATGGCCCCGAAAGTAGACATCAGAGTACAGAAGACAAAGGAGAGACTTAAAAGCACTCTCCTTTCCCTTCTTCAGGAAAAGAACATTGATTCCATCACTATAAGTGAAATCTGCAGGAAATCCGGGATAAACAGGAATACTTTCTATCAGCACTATAAGGATATAAGGGATCTGCTCTCTGAGATAGAAGGAGAGTTCATGGAGTCTTTGTTCTCATTCCTGAAGATCTCAAGCGAATCAATAAAGTCCGTCCGCGATCTGATGGTCGTGCTGCTGGAGACAATCAAGCAGAATCAGGATATGTGCCTTCTTCTTTTCTCTGACAACGGCGATAAGAATTTTCTGCGCAATATCCTGATGTTCGCGCTTCCAAGTGCTGTTGAGAACTGGGTCAATGAGCTGGGAATGGACAAGGATGATGCCACTGTTCTCTACTACTACATCATGGGAGGGGCAGTGAATGTCATTGAGCTCTGGATGAAGGAGAAGCTCTCATCCTCATTGGATGATGTTGCAGACAAGCTCAATGCCCTGATAATCAAATCCCAGGATGCATTCGTCAGTAGCTGTTGAGTTCCCTGAGCTGGCGCCTTGTGTCCCTGTTCAGGTCCCTTTCCTTTATAGCTTCCTTCTTGTCCCTCACATTCTTTCCTCTTGCGAGCGCTATCTTCATCTTGACTAGATTGCCTTTGAGGTAGATTTCAAGCGGGACAATCGTAAAGCCCCTTTCATTTACCTTCCTCGTGAATTTCTTGATCTCCTGCTTGTGGGCAAGGAGCGTGCGGTTCCTGTCGCTTTTGTGGTTGAAGATATTCCCGTGCGTGTAGGGCTGGATGAGGAAGCCAATCAGGATAAGAGAGCCGTTTTTCGGGACAATATAGCTGTCTGAGAATGAGCATTTTCCTTCGCGTACCGATTTGACTTCCGTTCCAACAAGGGAGATGCCCACTTCCAGTTCTTCGATGATCTCGTAATTGAAATATGCTTTCTTGTTCTTCTGAATCAGCTTAACGTTCATCTTGCACAAATCCTGAATCCGATATACGGGCTTGTGGAGGCTTTATCAGCAACCCCGACTGTTTCTATTGTAATCTGTGAAGGCGAGTTGATGTAGCTGCCGCCTTTGACGATTATGCCATCATATGGATAAAGCCCCCCAAGCTCAAGTGCCTTTGCATAACCTGCGAGTCTCATGAGAGGAATATATGGCGTATCGGTCATTTCCCAAACTCCACCCATCATCGATGATGGAGCGCTCCTTTCAGCATCGAGGTGCAAAAGCGATGTTACATATTCCTTGTCTTCTGCTGACAATGCCGCAACATACCATTCAGCTTCGCTGGGGAGCGAGATATCCATCCCTGTCTTCTCCGAAAGCCAGCTGCAGTAGGCTTCAGCTGCATAGTATGAGATATTCCTTATAGGGCGAGTCGACATGATCGATGAGGAGAGGGCAATACCATCGAGGTAGCCTTCATCTGCAACTCCATCCTCGATAAGCTGTGAAAGATTTGTCCTGCTCCAGTAGGGGACAGCTTCGACAAACAGAGCGTATTCATACTCCGTGACAGGCCTGTCTGCAATCGAGAACTGGGGCACTTCAACGCTTACAGGTGCTGTGTTGCTTTCAGGGTATGACAGGGTTGCGTCTTTTCCCATTTCTATTGTTACAGGGGCGTAGTGGAAGAATCCATCGCTATATGTGCCTTCGATAGCGGGATTATCCATGGTTCTCTTTCTCTCCATTCCGCTGCCATACACAGAGGAAAGGACTTTGTTGAGCTCTTCGAGTTCTGAAGAAGAATACTGGATGTTTCCTTCATCGAGTATCGAGAGGGCTTTGAGATAATCGTCATACATCTCTTTTCCCGTTATATGCAACGCGCCATAGAGCACTGTGTCCGTTGCATCCTCGAAGCCAAGGGCTGCTGCGTTCGTCGCGTAATCCGAAAAGAGGGGAGGGAAATGATATGTCTCGCTGTAATCAAGGACCTTGGACCACGAAGCTACACCTTCTGCGAATGTCCTTGTGACAGCATCTTCTATTTCCGGTGAATTCTCTGCATTGAAGGATATCGTATCGGTGCGATGCGAGAAGAGCGTGAAGAATATCCTGTGTGGTACTGCCGCATCGACATATCCAGCTTCCACTCCATCGATATAGAAATGGAATCTGTAATCACCGGCATCGAGCCTGTATACTGACCCTTCTGAAGAGCCTATGTACTTTCCATCATCTGTCTTTATAGAGGTATTTACGGTATTGGTATTGAAGCTGATATATCCAGTTCCGGAGACCAGCCCGGGAAGGACGAATAATGCAAATAGGATCAGGATCAGAGCAAGCACGAGAACACCAAGGATGAATACTCCTGGTCTGATGCCTTTAACTGCCTTCAGTCTTACAGGCTCCACTTCCGGAAGCTCAGGTTTTTTCCACATAGGTTTTATAGTCCGGCATCTGGGCATCCCTTGTCAACAAACGCTGTATAGGTGTAAGTTCTCAATATGGATCGTTTCCTTACATTCCTCGAGCGTTCTGCTGAGAAAAAGCTAACGAAGAGGAAGCGGCTGAAAGCATATGCGAAAGGGCAGAAGCGCACAATCCTCGGAGAAATCTGGAGCTGGGTCGATGCGCTTATTTTTGCCATATTCTGGGTTATTATAATCAATCAGTATCTCTTCCAGCTCTTTGTGATTCCATCTCCATCGATGGTAGATACGCTCCTCGTCGGAGATAGGGTGGTTGTCAACAAGGACAGCTATGGTATTGAGCTCTATCCTGCTGGAAAGAAAGTCCTGACGGACACAAGGCGTGTCCAGCGCGATGAAATCATCACATTCTATAACCCTGAATATGATTCGAAGGGACCATTCTTCGATGTTCTTTCCCAGGTGATTTACATGGGAACCCTTACTCTGGTGAATATAGACAGGAATGACGATGGAACCCCTGCAGAGAGACTCTATGTCAAGAGAGCTATCGGAATGGGAGGGGATACAATCAGATTCGAAGATGGCAATGTCATGATAAAGCCATCGGGCGATGCCGATTTCATTCCAGAACCTTCGTTCAGATCGGAGAATAATCTAGCAGAAGGCCCTCATCGCTCCATCGAAAGCTCTTATTATCCCGCGCTTGAAGCGGCTGCAGCGCTGACGGCTTATCAGGAGGAGGGCATGGGGCGGGAAGCTCCGCAGAGCCTTTACAGGACATATTCCGATCTTGAAGGTACTCAATACAACTATATCTTCGACAGATATGAGTACGAGAAGGCAAGGACGAAGACCCTTGCATCCTTCGACCCTTCGGATATGTCTCTCCGCTCGGATTATGCAAGGTATCAGAACGGTATCTACGTTCCTTCCGGCTATGTCCTTCCTCTTGGTGACAACAGGGATAATTCCCATGACGGCCGTTATTTCGGCCCAGTCCCTGAGAGTACGATCAATGGCCGTGTAGTTGGGCGATTCTGGCCACTGAACAGGATTTCTTCCCTCGCTGATAACCGATGAAAGGTCTCGATTACACCAAGCCGCTATCTCTATATATCCATGTACCGTTCTGTTCCAGGAAGTGCGATTACTGTGCATTCTACTCCCTTCCTCTCTCTGCGGTGGACAGGTCCTGGATTGAGAAGTATGTATCGATAATCCTCAAAGAGGTGGATGCCCTTAACCGCGATTATGGCAAAGCTTATAGGACAATCTTCATAGGCGGCGGCAATCCCGGGATACTCGGCTACTGGAACATACGAAGAATCCTCGAGAAGGCGGAGGAGAACGGAATGCCTGCAGAGGTGACGGTCGAGATGAACCCAGAGAATATCTCGGAGGAGATCTACCACCTTTTTGATATCATCACGAGGATATCTGTTGGCGTACAGAGCATGGATGATAGCGTGCTCCAGAGCCTTGGCCGGAACGCAAGGCGCCGCGATAACCTGAGAGCGCTTTCGATTCTCTCCTCATCCCCGTTCAGGTGGAATGCTGATATCATCACGGCAGTTCCCGGAGAGAGCTTCGAAAGGACTTTGGCGGATATAGATGAGGTTGTCTCGTTCTCTCCAGGGCATATCTCGTTCTACTGTCTCTCCTTCGAGGAGGGCACTCCGCTTATAGAAAGGGAAGTGCCAGTAGGGGAAGATGACGAGATTGAGTTCCTGTCGCGAGGATGGGAAAGGCTCCGGAGTTATGGCTATGAGCACTATGAGGTGTCGAACTTCGCAAAGCCTGGAGAGCGATGCATACATAACCAGGTATATTGGAACCTCGGCCAGTATGTAGGTTTCGGTCCATCTGCCGAAAGTTCAATAGGCTATGAGAATGTAATCTCAATGAGGGAGAATGAGAATCTGGTAGCGTACCTCTCTTCGCCTGCGCTTACCTGCACCCCCCTGACAGGGGAGGAAGCTGAGGAGGAGTATCTGCTTTCATCCCTGAGGACAAAGGATGGAATAAACAAAATCGAGTATTCCGCACGTTTCGGCCGCGATTTCGATTCCGTCTATTCAGATGCGGTATCCAGGCTCGACAGGGATACATACATTTCAACACCGCTTACATTCTCGATAACCGAGAAAGGTTTCATGGTCCTCGACAGGATTATCCTCGCGCTGGCAATGGACTTATAGCCAAGGCGTTGACACCTGAGATGCCATTGTGGTAGTTTAAATCGGTAATCAAAGACAGCTTAATAAAAGAAGAGGTATTTATGTCTGGCCATAGCAAATGGGCAACTATAAAACACAAGAAGGGAATTGCTGACGCAAAGCGCGGACAGAAGTTCACAAAGCTCATCAAGGAGATCACTGTAGCTGCAAAGGCTGGTGCTGATCCGGAGGGCAATGCAAGACTGAGGACAGCTATCCTCAAGGCAAAGGCTGAGAATATGCCTAAGGATAATATCGACCGCGCTATCAAGAAGGGAAGCGGCGAGCTTGCAAATGCCACATATTATGAACTTACTTATGAAGGCTATGCCCCTGGTGGAGTTGCAGTCATCATCGATACTCTTACAGATAACAAGAACAGGACAGCTGCAGATGTCAGATCTACACTGACAAAGCTCGGTGGCTCTCTCGGAGCTACAGGTTGTGTCAGCTATATGTTCCAGACAAAGGGAATCATCACATACGACGCATCGAAGTATACAGAGGATCAGATTTTCGAAGCTGCTCTGGAAAATGGTGCAGAGGATGTTTCCGCTGAGGATGGAATCATCGAAGTGACAACAAGCCAGGCTGATTTCGCTCAGGTTCTCGAAGCAATGCAGGCTGCAGGATTCGAGCAGGAGAGCGCTGATGTTACACGTGTAGCAGATCAGATGGTGCAGCTCGACAACGAGAAGGCTCAGAAGGTCATGAACATTGTCAGCAGGCTTGAGGACCTCGATGATGTTCAGCAGGTCTCAACTAACCTGGAACTTCCAGACGATTATCAGGAAGAGTAGTGATAGTTCTCGGAATTGATCCGGGACTGGCAGATACAGGCTGGGGTGTTGTCGAGTTTGACGGGCAGCATTACCGGCCTGTTTCTTTCGGTGTTATCAAGACAAAATCCGGAGAGGACCTGCAGAAGAGGGTCTATACGATTGCGATGGACCTGGGAGAGGTCGCAGAGAAATACGGCGCGACAGTTGTATCGATGGAAGATATCTTCTTCACGAAGAATATCTCATCTGCCATTCCTGTCGCAAAGGTAATCGGATCCATACTCTTCCGCTTCTCCGAGATGAATATACCTGTTCATCTTTTCTCCCCGTTGCAGATAAAGACAGCTGTCACCGGTATGGGAAGGGCTGAGAAGAACCAGGTTCAGGAGATGGTGAAGGTGATACTGCATCTGAAATCCATCCCAAAGCCGGACCATGCGGCAGATGCCCTCGCCGATTGCATCTGCTATTGCTCCACACTGTCACTGAAGAGTAAAATCCAGATATGATCAATGCCATACACGGCCGCGTCGTTGAGATCAGGCCGGATTACATCACAGTTCTGACTCCCGGCGGAGTAGAGTACCGCCTGGATGTTTCGAGAAATACATCTGACAAAATCGCATCGCTGCCTTCTCCCGACAGGGAGAACATCAGAGTGCTTGTTTCGCTGCAGCACAGGGAAGATGCCATGACGCTCTTCGGATTCCAGTCCGAGGAGGAGAGATTCTGCTTCGAACAGCTTCAGACGGTGCCTGGAATAGGTGCAAGGCAGGCTATAAAGATTCTTTCAGGAATAACTGTTCCACATCTGATAAAAGCTCTGGATACACAGGATGTGAAGACGCTCTCCAAAGTCTCCGGAATCGGGCCAAAGACTGCACAGAAGCTCGTTCTGCAGCTCAGGAATGTCCTGGTCCTCGAGGATGAAGGGGAGAAAGAAATGCAGGGAACTGTCGCTCCTCAGGAATATAGGGATATGGTAGACTCGTTTGTCTCCATGGGACATGACAGGAAGCTCGTAGTCAGAACGCTTTCCGAGGTCCTGAAGGAGAATGAGGACAGGATAAGGTCCTCCGATTACAGATCCATCGAACCGATGATTTTCTCGGTGATGCTTAAGAGGCTCTCATGATTTACGATAAAAGCGATGAACTTGAAATTGATGATTCTCCCGCAGTCGTCCGTCCTGTAGATGCAGTCTTCCAGGAAGAGGACAGGCAGGAAAATATCCTCCGTCCTAAATATCTTGCTGATTTCCAGGGACAGCAGTCGATAAAGGATAACCTTTCGATTTTCATCAAAGCAGCTCAGGGCAGGGGGGATGCACTGGATCATACATTCATAGTAGGCCCCCCTGGGCTCGGTAAGACAACGCTTGCATCGATTATTGCCAATGAGATGCACAGCGAGATAAGAATGACCTCCGCTCCTGCGCTGGACAAACCCAAGGATCTTGCGGGAATCCTCACCAATGTCGCGGAGAACTCAATCTTCTTCATCGATGAGATTCATCGCCTTAAACCGGCACTGGAGGAGATGCTCTATATTGCAATGGAGGATTTCGAGATTGACTGGGTCATCGGGCAGGGGCCGGCTGCAAGGACAATGAGGGTTCCTCTTCCCCATTTCACCCTTATCGGGGCGACGACGAAGGCAGGATCTGTATCATCACCACTTGCATCTAGGTTTGGTATAAACATACATATCGATCTCTATTCTCCCGAGGAGCTTTCGACCATCATCTCGCGTTCTGCACGCATCCTCGACACGAGGATCACCGATGAGGCTGTTATGGCGCTGGCTCGCTGTTCAAGGGGAACGCCGAGAATTGCGAACAGGCTCCTCAGAAGGCTCAGGGATTTCGCGATGGTCCTTGGAGATGGAACCATAACTTCCGATATTGTCTCCGAAGGACTCGAAAGGCTCGGCATCGACTCCAACGGGCTGGAGAAGATGGACAGGACAATTCTGAAGACCATCATAGATTACTATGGTGGAGGGCCTGTCGGTGCCGACACGCTATCTATATCGGTCGGCGAAGCTGTTGAAAGCCTTGAGGATTACTATGAACCGTATCTGATTCAGCAGGGATACCTCAAGAGAACGCAGAGGGGACGCTGTGTCACAGATAAGGCTTATGAAATGCTGGGAATGAACGGA
>CALXXO010000033.1 GCA_944392705.1 uncultured Spirochaetaceae bacterium | reverse complement strand
AAGTAACGGTGTTATAGAGAATAAAGCATCTACAGTTGATGGAAAGGATAGAAATCGCTGGACAGTTGGAGGAGTTGCTGGATACGTTAATACATCCTCAGGTCTTACAATAGAAGATTCATATGGAACCGCAGTGAATTTCAATGATGAAAATGGATACTATGTCTTTGGAAATGTTATTGGAGCTATAAGAGCAGACAATAAAGATGGGAAGTATTCCTTCTCATATTCAAATAATCAGAATCTTGAAAGATTCGGTCTTATATCCACTGCAAACTGGAGTGCGGTAGAATATGCAAACACAATAACTGTTGAGATTTCTGGAGCAGATTTCGAATCACTTGATATTGTCAACGACAGACAAACGTTGAATCTGAATCTTAATGATTCCCACATCAGCAATCTCAGGCAGATAAATACCATGGATATAGGCACAAACTGGGGAGATTATGGTACGCAAAAAATAAAAGGAGGAACAATCGATACTCTGACGATCTGGCCTGAAAAATACCCTACACATGGAGGTTTTAGTAACATTTTCACGGTTTCTGATAACGATGGCTTCAATTGGAGCTGTCCTAATTACGAATTCCTTGCGAATAATGCGAAGATAACAATCAACGATGCTGAAATCACAGCAACTTCAGGTTCTTGGTCTCCTCAAGGTATTGTGAATAACTAAGTTTTATTGTGCTATCCCTGAGTCTCTCATGGCTCAGGGATTATTTTCACCCTTTGAACATTAGGGTATATTTCTGCATATGAAGAAGATTGTTTTCATCGTAGGTTCTCTCAGAAAGAACTCATTCAATAAATCACTTGCAGAAGCTGCAGCAGAAATTATCGGAGAAAGAGCTTCTATCTCTTTCCTTGATTATTCAGATATTCCATACATGAATCAGGATATAGAGTATCCGGCACCAGAAGCTATCCAGAGAATAAGAGAGGAGATAATAGATGCAGACGGTATATGGATATTCTCCCCTGAATACAACTTCAATATACCTGGAGTACTTAAAAACCTCCTTGACTGGTTATCAAGGCCACTTATCAAAGGAGATTCGGAAAGGATATCTGCAGCAACTGGTGTTAAAGTCACGCTCTCGGGTGTTGGTGGTAAAAGCGGAGCATCGAACGCAAGGAAAAGGCTTTCCGAACTTGCTGTATTCATGAGAATGAATCACATGAAAGGAGAAGAAACCGCAATAAGCCTTAATCCAGAGGAATTTGCTTCCGATACCCTTTCCCTCGATGGCGATAGAGAAAAGACACTCAGAAATCAGGCCGAAAGATTCCTGCAGTTCATTTAAGATGATCCGGCTTATTGTATTTTTAGGCAATCCTGGCAAGGAATACAGGGAAACAAGGCATAATGCAGGTTTTCTTTTTGCTGATGAACTCTACCCTGCAGCTTCCTGGAAGATGAAGTTCCATTCTTCATTCACAGAAGATGGGCAGAGAAAGGTCATAAAACCCATGACGATGATGAATCTCTCTGGGACTGCTGTTTCCGAAGCCGCATCGTTTTACAAACTGAAAGCAGATGAGATTCTGGTGGTCCACGACGATCTGGAACTTCCTCTTGGAAAGGCTAAATTACAGAAAGGAGGAGGTCTTCAGGGACATAATGGGCTGAGGAATATAAAAGAAAGAATCGGAAGCGACTCTTTCTATCGACTCAGAATCGGGATAGGAAGACCACAGCATGGAGATGTAAGACTGTATGTCACATCCCCTTTCAAAAAGGATGAAGCGATAATCCTTTCCTCACTGTTCAGCAAGCTCAAAGGTATCATCGCAAATCCAGAAAAAGAAACTGAGGTATCAGTCTTATGATAGCGGCCCTTATTACCGTACTCATCTGGGGAGTGACATTCGTCTCCACGAAAGTCCTGCTCGCAACATTCACACCTGTCGAGATTCTTTTCATAAGATTCCTGATAGGTGCAGCTGTTCTCTTCCTGCTCTCTCCTCACGTACTAAAGACAAAAGGATGGTGTGAGGAAAAATACTTCATAGCAGCAGGCGCAAGCGGCATCTTCCTTTACTACTTCCTTGAGAACGCTTCTCTGATATGGACAAGTGCTTCAAACACAGGAGTAATTGTATCCACAGCGCCTTTCTTCACGGCACTTTTCTCGAAAGAGAGGAAATCGAAATACTTCTTTCTAGGATTTGCATCAGCGCTTATCGGAATAACAATGATGAGCTTTGGATCTTTGGAAGTCTCATCATCGGGACTCTTAGGAGATATGCTATCGCTTCTTGCAGCTGCTGTATGGGGAATATATGCAGTTATCTCTAAGAAGATAAGCTCTTTCGGATACCCCGAGATACAATCAACAAGAAGGTCATTTCTATATGGTCTCCTTTTTATGATCATTCCACTACTGTTCTGGAATGGAGTGGGAACTGAAAGATCAGTTTTTGAAATAGAGAATATACTGAATCTGCTATTCCTCGGGGCAGTTGC
Organism: uncultured Spirochaetaceae bacterium; assembly: GCA_944392705.1. Taxonomy (GTDB): domain Bacteria; phylum Spirochaetota; class Spirochaetia; order Sphaerochaetales; family Sphaerochaetaceae; genus Ornithospirochaeta. The sequence continues at coordinate 14,526 of CALXXO010000033.1, read as the reverse complement.
ATCTGCGCTCTGCTTTGTACTATGGAATGTTGCAGTAAGGAAAATCGGAGCTGTAAGAACTAGCGTTTTCATCTATCTAATACCAGTCATTACCGTAGTCTCTTCGGCTATTTTCCTAGGGGAAAGGATAACGATTATTTCAGGCGCAGGAACAATACTGACGCTTCTTGGACTTTTTCTGTCGAGCAAATAATCATAACTCACAGAAAATACCCACAGTTTGCATGAAACGGCTTATTATCTATGGTAGGATAGACATTACTAGAAGAGGGTTGGAATGGAAAAAAGGGATTTGAGAATCCCCTTGATCACAAGGGAGAGGATTAAGATAAACGGATCGGTGTTTCCCACAGACGAAAGTCTTGATCTTCTGTATAGGGAAGCATCGCTTCTTGCATATAGGTACAACACAGAACTGAAGAAAAACGGGGCGGAAAATGGCTTTGTATCACCAGGGAAGCTCCATGCTTCAGCCGTGCTTCATCTTATCTATCAGATTGTTCTTTCAGTAAGAATGGGCGATGGACAGAGCGACTTCTTCACACGACGCATTGCAACAGTGGCATCCAATGATGAGCTTTCGAATGCGCTGGATTTCTATGCTCGCACATTCCCTTCCCCTGCTATGGAAGAAAAAAAGCCAGATGCTGCTACAAGGATGACGGAGAACATGAGGGGGTTCTTCATACATCAGGTAATGCTGCAGAATCCTGCTCTGCTGGCTGCTTCAAAACCTTTTGTCTCACCCGATCAGATAATCTACCCACCTGAATGCAAGGCGTTATCAAGCATACTTTCTTCGTATGTAAAAGATGACCTGAGAAACGGCAAGCCGAACACCGATGATATCTTCACAATGCTGCAGCTTCCGGCAAGGCTTTATCCAAATTCCCTTGAAGAGCAGCTCAGATACATCCTCAGGGAATGGGGGGCTTTCCTTCCATCCGAGCTCATGAGACTCCTAGAAACATCGCTCGATTATATCCACGAGGAGGAGAAGGACAGAAGTGGTGTCGGTGGCGGCGGTGGACCAACACAGGTCATAGACTACTCAGAAAGCGAACTGAACGAGTATGAAGCTTTCTCCGATGACTCCAACTGGATGCCACGAGTTGTAATGATCGCGAAATGCACGCTTGTATGGCTGGACCAGCTTTCGAAGCAGTATAAGAGATCAATAACAAGGCTTGACCAGATACCGGATGAGGAACTCGATCTCCTCAGAGAAAGAGGATTCACAGCACTATGGCTTATAGGACTCTGGGAACGCTCGGAAGCTTCAAAGAAGATAAAGAACCTCTGCGGAAACCCGGATGCGGAAGCTTCAGCATATTCTCTCAAGGATTATGAGATTTCGGCAGCCATCGGAGGATGGGGTGCTTTGGAGAACCTTCGCGAGAGGTGTAAGAACAGAGGTATAAGGCTTGCTTCCGATATGGTCCCGAACCACACCGGAATTGATGGCAACTGGGTGTATGAACATCCTGATTATTTCGTCCAGCAAGACTGGCCACCATATCCATCATATACTTTCAATGGACCAGATCTTTCGAATAATCCCGATTTCGAAGTGAAGATAGAGGATCATTATTACAACAGGTCAGATGCCGCCGTCACATTCATGCTCCGCGATAAGAGAAGCGGACAGACAAGGTATATTTTCCATGGTAATGATGGCACATCGATGCCTTGGAATGATACTGCACAGCTTGATTACCTCAATCCTACCACAAGAGAAGCCGTCATACAGAAGATTCTTCACGTTGCCAGAAACTTCCCTATCATACGCTTCGATGCTGCAATGACTCTCGCAAAGCGCCATATCCAGCGCCTGTGGTATCCAAAGCCGGGTCATGGTGGTGATATCGCGGGAAGAGCAAGATATGCAATGAGCGACGAAGAATTCAACAGACGTATTCCTCAGGAATTCTGGAGGGAGGTTGTTGATAGAGTTGCACAGGAAGTTCCTGACACCCTTCTCCTTGCCGAAGCATTCTGGATGATGGAAGGCTACTTCGTGCGTACACTTGGTATGCACAGAGTTTACAATTCAGCATTCATGAATATGCTGAAGAATCAGGAAAACCAGAAATACAGGCTTGGCATAAAGAATACGCTCATCTTCGAACCTGAAATCCTCAAGAGATATGTCAACTTCATGAACAATCCAGATGAGGAAACGGCAATTGCCCAGTTCGGAGATGGCGATAAGTATTTTGCTGTATGTACCCTTCTCTCAACACTTCCAGGACTGCCGATGGTCGGGCATGGACAGATTGAAGGCTACAGAGAGAAATATGGAATGGAGTATAGAAGGGCTTATTACAACGAACAGCCAAATGGCTGGCTTGTTGGAGAGCACTACCGCAGGATATTCCCACTCTTCAGAAGAAGATTCCTTTTCTCCGGCGTTGAGTATTTCCAGCTCTTCGATTGCTACAATCAGAATGGAAATGTGGAAGAGTCTATCTATGCATTCGTAAATGGAATAGATTCGGAAAGGGTTCTTGTTCTCGTCAACAATCAGTATGAGCAGTGTGGAGGAACGATAAGCGTATCGGTTCCGAAACTGAAGAAGGATAAGGATTCCAGAAGCACTGTAACAACAAAGCTTGCAGATAGTCTTGGTCTGTCTTTCGGAGGAAGAAACTTCGCGCTTCTTGATTGCTTCTCAGATGGCCTAACATACATTATTCCATCCATACAGCTTTATGATGAAGGCTTCTCATTCTCACTCAATGGCTATGAAGCCCGTGTCTACTGGAATATAAGGCAGGTTGAGGACACAGATGGCAGCTATGAAAGGCTGTGGAGGATGTTCGGAAGAAGAGGTATCAAGAACATATCCAAAGCGGTTGCCCTCTTAAGGCTTGAACCTCTATTCAAGGCAATGGAGCCACTGCGCTCTCAGGAGACTCTCAAGCAGATTGAAGATCTGATCAATGGAAAGCTCTCGAAACAGGGTGAAAGGAACCTTCTGCTATCAATAGCTGAATGCTATACGACAATACCGGAAGTGTACGAGACTCTCGATGAGCCCGCAAAGGGCCAGATAGCTGTGAAGCCTGTTGAAATTGAACCAAAGCCGATGATCAAGCTCATCAGGACTCTGGCAGGACTATTCACAGGAAAGAAAGGCAAGGCTTTCCCTGCCTGGGCCGGTTGCGATAACGCGCTTCCGCTTACAATCGCATCGACTCTGGTTCTCTATCCTTTCGTATCCTCTCTGGATATAAGAGGAGCTATGGAAGAAAGCGACAGGCTGCTTGTCGATTCATTCTTTGAATATGAATTCAATGAGCTTGGATACAGCGAGAACGAGAGAAGAGCTATAACCCATGGTGCCGCTATCATCTCAAGCGCCGGAAGTGATTACAGCAAGGAGCTATCACCTCTTGAACAGTTTACAACAATCGTAAGCGATGAAGGTGTGCAGAATCTGGCTCAATGCAATGAATACCAGGGAGAAATCTGGTACAACAAAGAGCAGATGCAGAGAGCTATTCTTCTTTCAGCTCTGTCCTTTGCCCTCAACCCGAAAGCAAAGGATTTTGATTCGGATGAGTACATAAAGGTTCTTCTGGAAAAGGAAACGAAGAGCGAGTACAAGCTCAAGGAGCTCCTGAAAAAGGAAGAGGAAACAGAAGAATGATTCAGAGGGCTGCAGCGATGCGGCCCTTCTTTTTCACTTATATCTTCCAGATTACTAGTCACAGACCCCGGTTATTAACATCCAATATTTCTACGAATTGGCTAACATCATATTAATAAAAGAATTAGATAAGCAACAAACAAAGAACCATCCCTCCTCCCAAGATTGACTACAGGATATAGGTGCTGTATCCTTTTCTGTATGAAAACATGGATTACATACATCGCAGCAACACTGATGGGGCTTGCGACATCGATGCTTTTCGGTTCATTCGCAGCGACAGCTGGCATACTTTCCTCTGTCTCTTCCTATCTGATCAGTCTCGGTGTTTTCATAACTATCCCTGTGTTATTCATAACACTTTCCGCAGGGACTGCATCGCTCATGAAAGACTCAAAAGGACGAAGGGTTTTTGGTTCCTCGCTTCTCTGGTCGATAGTTACATCCCTGATTCTTTCATTTGCCGCAGCGCTCATATTCATAGCAAAACCAGAGCCTTTCCCCGTAACGAGTTCAGCAGGGAGCGCACCTGGTACGCTTATCAGCCATGCAACATATATGATCGGCTCAGCATCGAGCGCCATGTATCCACTGAATGCAGTATGGACGCTTGCATCCGCTACCCGATTCATCGTTCCAGTTATAATCATATCCTGGGTTCTGGGCCTTGCTCTTAAACCATCTGCGGATATAATCAGGCCGGCATATACAACGATGAATTCATTTGCGGAAGTGATGTACAGAATCTCGAGAACATATACTGTATATGGCTTCTTCCTTGTGTTTGTATCCTCTGCATCCTTCTTTACTTCTGTCTATCAGGAAAAGACCATATTCGCTGTCCCTGAATTTGCAAAGCTGCTTGCTATAGCTATAGCAGTTGCATCCATTGTTGTTCTTCCGTTCCTATTTGCGTTATTCACAGGATTCAGGAAGAATCCATATAAAGTGCTTTACAGATCAATCGCTCCGATTCTCACCGGAATGGTAACTTCAAATACAATTGCCGCAATACCTCTGAATGAGAGCGTGGCAAGACAGAATCTTGGCGTCCAGAAGAGGATAGCATCAACAGCAACACCGCTATTGTCCGTGATTGGAAAAGGAGGAAGTGCTTTTATATCTGTAATCGCCCTACTGTCTCTTTTCCAGGCCACAACGGAGAGTATGCCATCTTCCTCCGTCATAATCCTCACTGCACTGACAGCTGCATTGCTTTCTTTCCTCTCTTCAGCTGCTGCAGGCACCGAGATGGTTGTGATAACAGTCTTTACGCTGCAGATTCTTGGAATAAACCTCTATGGTGCGGAAAATGCAATAGTCGCATTCATTCCTATTCTCTGTGGTATAGGAGCAATGCTCGATACTATCATAACAGCATTTGGCAACAGCATTGCCGCGTCATTTGTTGGTACAGATGTAGAAATTCCATATAGGGACACAATCTAATGCCTGAAACAAAGAGAAAGAAACAATTCTCATTGGCTATCTTCCTGCAGTTTATTATCTCTGTCCTGTACAGTGCGATGCTTGTTCATATGACTATCGTGCTTTTCAGGAGCAGAGCTACAGGATGGCTGTCAACACTGCTAATATACATTCCCCAGCTCGCGATAATAGTATCATCGCTTGTTTTCTTGTTCATTCTCAGACTGCGGCATAGGACACACAGCATAGACAGCACGCTTCTTCCTCTGCTTTTCACTTTCATTGCGCTTGAATCAACAATGATTATTCCCCTCTATACGAAAGTAACAGGGATAACCCTTCTTGCACCAAATGCAGTTGTGATCATAGAGCGCTTTGCTATGATTGCGGCAGCGATGGTCTTTGTATTTACAGCTGTACAATATTTCGGAACAAACGCATCGAGGTTGAAACTGTATCTGTCTCTTACCATAATTGCCGCTCTGTTCCTGGCACTTGCAATGCCTTTGAATACAGGAACGACGGATCTTGCAACCCTTACAGTATTCTCCTCATCCTATGATGCTCTTTTACTATGTGCCCTTATACTGATTTACCTCGTTTCAATCTCGACCTACATCATAGCTGTAGCAAAGGACAGGTCAACGCATAGCATAACAAGAGCTGCAGCATTCATACTGATGATGATTGGGAATTTCTTCTCAATGAGCAATGCGGTAATACCTTCTGTCATCTCAGGTTTCCTTTACATCACCGGTATAGTCATGATGACAATATCTTCAAAGAACACCTTCTAAGGGAAGCTCTATCTTCTTCAAATAAAAACTAAAATTTGACGGAACCTATGGTTCCGTTTATCATGATATTTGGAAGTAAAGGTTACGGTTGTCATGTATATTAAACGAGTTACAAATATAAAATCAAAAATAGAAAGAAAAAGCCAATTTCTTTTTGGCCCTAGATCTACTGGCAAAACAAGCTATATTACAAACGAACTTTCGGAAAACATAGTTCTCAGATGGGATTTACTGAATACAAGACTTAGAAGAAAAGCTGAAACAGACCCTGGCCTGTTGTATGAAGAAGCTGCAGCCTTGAATAAAGATGGTGGACTTATTGTAATTGATGAAATACAGAAGGTTCCGGAACTCCTAGATGAAGTCCATCGTTTAATAGAAGAAAAAAATTTTCGCTTTCTTCTAACAGGATCAAGTGTAAGAAAGCTTGTAAAGTCAGGAGTAAACCTTCTGGGAGGTAGAGCAGGAAAATGCTATCTATTTCCTTTCGTATATCCAGAGGTGAGAGATCTGGAATTTTCTCTTGAACACATTTTTACTTCTGGCCTTCTTCCTGAATCATATCTTTCTGACGATCCAGATTCTGTTCTTGATGATTACATCAGTACTTATCTTTATGATGAAATCCAGAATGAAGGGGCTGTTCGCAATTTACCTGCATTTTCAAGGTTCATGGAAGTCGCTGCAATTTCAAATGGAAGCATACTAAATTTCACAAACATAGCAAATGATGTAGGGTTATCAAAAACATCAATCAGGGAGTGGTATCAGATACTGACAGACACCCTTCTAGGATTTGAGCTTCAACCTTTTACGAAAACAAAGAAACGAAAATCAATAGAATCTGCAAAGTACTATCTGTTTGATGTCGGTATCCTCCGAGAACTGCTTCAATGCCCTACTCCTACTGAAACTCAGACAGAATACGGAATGTTCTTTGAAACATATATTCTCAATGAGATTAAGGCATACTTAAGCTATTCTGGGAAAGAAAGAAAGTTACCTCTCTCTTTCTGGAGGAGCACAAGCGGATTTGAAGTAGATGCAATCATCGGAGATGAAATTGCAATAGAACTCAAAACTGCGAAAAACCTCATTCCAAGGGATTTCCGGGGATTGAAGGCATTCTCAGAAGAAGGGATTGCAAAGAAATATATAATCATCTCCCGAGAAGAAAGGAAAAGGCTTGTCGATGACTTATTCCTTGTTTATCCATGGAAAGATTTCCTGAAAGAACTCTGGGATGGAGAAATAATATGATGCAAAAGGCGCCTCCTTATGGCAGCGCCTTCTGATTGTTTAGTTCATATCTACAACGCTCTTATCGTAATCCTCTGGTGGAACGAAGCCGAGAAGATTCATACAAGTAGCAGCTATAGATGAGATACCAAGCCCCTCTTCAAGAGTCTTGGAATATTCTCCCTTGTACTCAGGATCATAGATGATGCATGGTACAGGGTTTAGAGAGTGGGATGTTTTAGCCTTTGGATCTCCATTTTCCTTCCTCTTCACATCGCCCTTCTTGTCGTGCTCATACATATCGTCTGCATTGCCATGATCTGCAGTTACAACCATGATGCCGCCAGCTTTTTCGATAGCGTCCTTGAGCCTTCCAATCTGAAGATCCATAGCTTCCATGGAGCATACAACAGCTTCGAATACGCCTGTATGGCCTACCATATCTCCATTAGGGAAGTTGAGCTTGATGAAATCCCATTTACCGCTCTCAATCTCTGCAATTACACGGTCTGTGATCTCTGCACACTTCATCCATGGTCTCTGCTCGAAAGGAACCTTGTCAGAAGGAATCTCAACATAATCCTCGAGCTTATCGTCGAACTTTCCAGAGCGGTTTCCATTGAAGAAGTATGTGACATGACCGAACTTCTGTGTCTCGGAAATGGAGAACTGCTTTACACCGGATGCACAGAGATACTCTGCCATTACCCTGTCGATAGCAGGAGGAGACACAAGATACTGATGAGGAATATGAAGGTCGCCATCGTACTCCATCATTCCGGCATATTCTACCTTCGGCCATCTCTTTCTGTCGAACTCTGTGAAGTTCTCCTCATCGAATGCCCGAGAAAGCTCAATGGCTCTATCACCGCGGAAATTGAAGAGTATCACAGAATCACCATCCTCGATGGTTCCAACAGGCTTTCCATTTTCTCCAATAACGAAAGGAGGAAGATCCTGGTCGATTGCTCCTGTCTCCTTTCTCAGCGTCTCAATAGCTTCATGAGCAGATCCGAACATCCTGCCCTCACCGAGAACGTGAGTCTCCCAGCCGAGCTTGACCATATTCCAATCTGCATTATAGCGGTCCATTGTAATAACCATTCTTCCACCACCGGAAGCTATCTTTGCATCGAATGTTCCATCAGCTGAAAGAGATTCAAGGTACTCTGCAAATGGATCGAAATAGTCGAGTGCGGACATCTCTCCTACATCCCTTCCATCGAGAAGCGCATGAACGCGAACACGCTTAACACCCTCTTTCTTTGCTTCTGCGACCATTGCCTTGAGATGATCGATATGAGAATGGACATTTCCATCTGAAAGAAGACCTATGAAATGGAGAGTAGATCCATTCTTCTTTACATTAGCAACAAGCTTCTGCCATGTTGCTCCCTTGAACATATCACCGGAGGTAATTGCGTTCGATACAAGCTTTGCACCCTGAGCAAATACACGGCCGCACCCCATTGCATTATGGCCGACTTCGCTGTTTCCCATATCTGCATCCGAAGGAAGTCCTACTGCAGTTCCATGGGCTTTGAGCTTTGTCCAAGGACATGATGCATAGAGTGCATCAAGATTCTTTGTCATTGAAGCTGCTACAGCATCACCATCTTTATACTTACCGAATCCTACTCCGTCCATGATGACAAGCATCACCGGGCCACGGCGCTGGATCTTACCATTTTTCTTGAGTGGTTCAACCATTTGAATCTCCTTTAACTCTATATGCAATATAATGAATTAGCTCAAAGCGGGGAAGTAGCATCGCGAAGCCATCTGAGTACATCCGGGTCCACAAGCTCATGCAGCTCGGAATATATCCTCTTATGGTAATCATCAATCTGCTTCTTCTCCTCTTCTGTAAGCAGCGAAATATCTATGAGTCTCTTTTCATAAGGAACAAGAGTTAGGACCTCAAATGAATAGAACTCACCGAATTCACTCTCCCCATCTTCCTTTACAGCCAGGAGATTCTCGATCCTTATACCATAGCGTCCTTCTTTATAAAGACCTGGTTCATCTGATGTCACCATTCCAGGGAGTAGAGGAACATCTATCAGTGCCGAGGATATTCTAAGAGGTCCCTCATGCACATTAAGCCTGCAGCCGACACCATGGCCTGTTCCATGATAGAAACTCTCAAGATTCTGCCATAGATACTGTTTAGCAAGGACATCAAGCTGGACTCCTCGTGTACCTTTGATGAACTTCTGTCTGGCAAGAGCTAAATGGCCTTTGAGAACAAGTGTATAATCCCTCTTCTCCTCCGCTGTGGCTTCATCTCCGAAAAGCAGTGTTCTGGTTATATCAGTGGTACCGAATTCGAACTGAGAACCTGTATCGAGGACCAGAAGGCCATGACCGTCGATTTCAGAAGAAGACTCGGCAGTAGCGCTGTAGTGGCACATTGCGCCGTGCTCTCTGTATCCTGCAATAGGGTTGAATGATGGTCCGAGATATCCTGGAATCTTCTTCCTCTCGTTCTCAAGGCGAGTAGAGAGCTCGATTTCATCATACTTTCCATTCCAGTCAAGACGTGCAAGAAATGATACATATGCAGCTGCATCATAGATGTGAGCAAGTCTCATACCCTTCATCTCGGAAGGGTTCTTCCTGGTCTTCATATCCGTTGTGATATCGCGACCAGTTATATTCCCCTTACCTGAAAGGGCCTTGTGGAATACCTCACATACTTTATCTGGGGAGTAATAACCAGGGCCCTTTGCCAATGATTTAAGGCTCTGAGCTGCATCTTCATATGGTTTTATCTCGAAGACAGACTTTATATGCTGCAGTATGGTCTTATCCTGGAAACGGTTCTTATCTATGAAAAGAACAGCCTTTGACAGGGATATAAACGCATAGGAGACAAAAACAGGATTGCATGGAATATCATCAGCACGAAGATTGGTAAGCCATGCTATATCGTCAATCGATGCAATGAAAGTCCACCTGAGATTCCTCTCCCTGAGAAATGCCCTTATATCCTGAACCTTCTCCTTTGCGCTCTTTCCAGCATATTCCTCATCGAATTCAACGCACTCGGTACATGGTACAGGAGGTCTCTTTGTCCATAGCGGATCAAGAAGGTCTTCTGTGGCTTCAAGCACTATTCCTTTAGCTTTCAGCCTTGCAGAGAGCGATGAGAATTCTGCTATCGAGATGGAAGCTGAATCGACTGCAACGATAGCTCCTTTTTCAAGATTCTCCTCAAGCCATTCAAAAGGTTGTGGAGTACCTTCGGTATCGAGCTTCATCATCTCATATTCACTTCCGCTTATCTCTTTCGCCGCCTGGATGAAATAACGGCTATCGACCCAAAGAAGAGCTTTGTCGGCAGTTACTATCACAGTTCCTGCAGATCCAGTAAATCCAGATATAAATTCCCTTGTCCTCCACCTAGGAGCAACATATTCACTTATATGAGGATCTGTCCCTGTTACAATATAAGCATCAAGCTTTCTTTCGCTTAGACTTGCCCTCAGGCTTGCCAGCTTCTTCTCTATATCCATGTGCGTACCTCCAAAGCAGAACTGCAAGAAGCAGAAGTCCTGCAGCTATCATGAGAAGACAGAATACCTGTCCTTTTGAAATATTCAGAAATGACTGGAAGAGCGCGATATTATCGCTTCTCTCCCCAAGTGCTATTACATATCCTATATCCGCATCCGGTTGTCTGCAGTATTCAATGAAGAATCTGAAAATACCATATCCCATCAGATAAAACGAGAAAACCGTCCCATCGGGAAGCTTTTTCCTAAGTTTCCATGGCCTGATAACAAACCACAGAATAAGGAAAAGAACAATTCCTTCAAAAAGTGCTTCATAGAGCTGTGAAGGGTGTCGCGGAAGATTGACCATATCGCCTAAAACATACTCGATACCTGTTTTATCTGCGACATTCCTTACCCACTCTTCCGTTGTCGAGAATGATGGCGCTGTTGGAAATACCATTCCCCATGGAACGGTTGTCACTCTTCCGTAGAGTTCTGCATTTATGAAATTGCCAAGACGTCCGAATGTATATCCAAGAGGTATTCCAGCAACAACAGTATCTGTTATCCTCAACAGCTTCTGCTTGTAGAAATGGCAGAAAATAATACCGCCCACCAGCGCGCCCACGACTCCTCCATGGTAGCTCATGCCAGGAAGCCCAACAAACTGTCCATTCCTGAAAGGCCAGAAAATCATCCATGGATGGGTTATATAATAGAGACCATCGCTGTAGAAAAGCACGGAGAAAAGCCTTGCGAAAAGCAGAAGGAACAGAATCCCATAAAAGAAGAATGTCTGGCTCTCATCGCTCGACATCCTAAGATAGTCATCATGTTTGCATTGGTATCTGAAAAGCGCATAAGCTATCGCAAAAGCTACCAGATACATCACTGCATACCATCTTATAGGAAGACCGTTTATCACATATGGACTAATCCACTGCGGAAACTCTATAAACTGGGCAAGCATATGCAAAGTTTACAAACATCCATGATTCAATGCAAATGCGAGTAATGCATTATCATTCCTTTGGTGATATATTCCCTGTTATGAAGAAAGCATTCGCGGCAATAGCCATATCCTTGTCGCTTTATACACTTGGAGCAGGAGCTGTACCTGAGTACACCCCTGTTCTTACAACTTCGCCCTCCCACCTTGAAGCAGAAGAAGCTGTCGAGGACTCAAGGAGTATTTCACAGATTCTATATTCCCTCGGGAATCTTTATTCATATCTGAGCACGAATTTTCTTTACGACATAGACTCTTCGGAGATGGAAACGGAACTGATCAGCGCAATGATAGATTCTCTTGGTGATCAGTATTCCTATTATATCCCCCCTGATACAGCAGAGGATTTTGAAGAGAATACCGAAGGAGAGTATGTAGGAATCGGGACTTACCTTACAAAGATGAATCCTGCTTATGCAGATCCTGAAAATCCCGAAACCTATATGGTCATAATAGCTTCACCCTTCCCAGGCGGACCTGCGGACAGAGCGGGACTAAGGCCAAGGGATATGATAAGCGCGATTAATGGTGAAGATGTTTATTCAATGACAGCGACAGATGCATCCAATAAGATGAAAGGTCATCTCGGAGATGAGATAACCCTAACAGTCCATCGTGGTTCCGCTGTCTTCGACATAACACTGTCTCCAGAGATGGTGACAACACCGTCCACATCGTCAGGAATGCTTACCGATGATATCGGATACATCGCTATCTATACTTTCTCGCTGACTACAGGAACATCAGTTGCTGAGGAAATAGATAAACTCCTCTCAAGCGGGGCGGAAAAGCTGATCATAGACTTGAGAAACAATGGTGGTGGAACTGTACAGAGCGCACTTGAAACTGCTGATATGTTCCTATCTGAGGGCGTAATGCTGGAGACAAAATACAAACCATCATCTGGAAGATCTGAAAGCATAATAAGCGCAAATCCTGATACACTCGTCCCCGAAGACATTTCCCTCCTTATCATTGTAAATGGAGGAACTGCATCATCGAGCGAGATACTTACAGGTGCTTTAATGGATAATGGAAGAGCTACAGTGATAGGCAGCCAGACTTTCGGCAAGGGGATATCACAGGAGATAAGGCCTTTCAGAGGTGGTTATGTCCAGATAACAACAGGCCATTTCTACACTCCTTCTGGAAAGGATATACATGAAATAGGAATCACTCCAGATATCCTTATCGAGGATCCTGAATATACGGATGAGGAGATGAAAGCCTTTGAAAGCTTCATGGAAGAGGACAGATTCTCCTCTTATATTGAAGAGCATCCAGAGTATACAAAAGAAAACATCCTTGCCTTTGCAGAGGAAAACAAAGACAGCGGTGTTCCTGAAGATCTTCTCATACTCCTTATAAGGAACGAATACATCTATACAATGGATTATGATGAACGCCCTGTTGCCGATATCTGGTTTGACCAGTACATATCAAAAGCACTGGAGGTATTTGGAGAATGAGAGTATTCCTTCTGAGAAAGAATCACAGCGGCGATGGTGTCTATCAGCTTTCGCAGAAAGAAAAGAACTACCTTTTCAATGTTCTCAGGCTTAATGTGAATGATGTTTTTACAGCAAAGGACAGTGGTGATAGTTATTACAAGGCCTTTCTGTTCGATGAGGATAGCATAACACTTGAAAGAACGGATACTCCGGAGGAAACCCTTCTCGATTCCCTTTCTTCTTACAAAGGGCCATTTGTCCATATGACAGCCTTTCTATCCGTGCTAAAAGGAAAGAAAAATGAAATTGAAGTCAGAGCACTGACAGAGATAGGCGTGAAGAGAATAATACTGATGAACACGGAATTCACACAGTCACCGCTATCATCACACCAGATAGAAAGACTAGAAATGATAATAAGGGAAGCTGTACAGCAATCAGGAAGCTCAGAGCCGGAACTTCTTGGTCCAGTAAGCTTCTCGGAAGCTCTTAGCATGAGCGATGGAAAACTACTTATACTCCACCAGAATAAACTAGGAACTACTTTATCGCTGTCAGAAGCACTGGAAAATGATGATACATCCTCTCATATTTCATTCATGATAGGTCCTGAAGGCGGATTCTCAGACAAAGAATGCAGCGAAGCTATTGATAATGGAGCGAAGGCAATAATGCTGAATACCAACATACTCCGTGCAGAGACTGCAGCTATATATACTGCATCCGCTATACAAGGATTGATTCAGAATTAATCAGAAAAACAGACGTAATAAAAACATTCAATATTCCAGAAGTTATGTATATCTTTGCATAGTATATAGTTAAATATATACATAATTTACCCAGCTGTTACAAAACCATATAAAGATAAATGTTCTTGTTGCACACCCCCTCTCTTTACCCCATTGTTTGAATTGGAGGTAAAGGTGAGATTTTTCATGTTTGCACTTGGCAGAGCCTTATCGGAGAAGGTAAAGCCAATAATAGGTCAGGCGGAGACCATAAACTGCCCATCTCTTCAGAGACTTCTTTCTGCTACCATCAGAAAGGATGATATCATCATCACAAGGGAAGCAGCATTCGGAAGCGAAGCTGAATCATGCCTGAAAGCTATCGGTACAAATGTAATAGTATTCATCTCTGCAGAATCAAAGAAAAGGAAGAACAATTGTTTCACCTATCTTAACATCGACTGCTCTGACAGCGAGCTGAGAAATGCATTGACAATAGACAATACCTATACGATGCTCTGCAGATACCTCGCTGGAAGCTCTGAGATAATGAGAAGAACAAGGTATCAGCTTTTAAAAGCTACAAAATCCTCTTTGCCAATACACCTTGTAGGAGAAACAGGAACTGGAAAAACACTTGCGGCAAAACTCATCCACTCATCTCTACCTCAGAAAAAACATCTGGTTGTGGAAAGCTGTGGCTGTCTTTCAAAGGAGAT